>JANNGC010000403.1:0-9046 GCA_031380445.1 Pedosphaera sp. | reverse complement strand
GCAGCGCGTGGCGTTTGCGCAGCGTGTTTTCCGGCAACGCGCCGGCCAGCCATTGGCCATCGGCGAGATGAAACTTCGCTTCCCACGAACGATCCGAACCCGGCTTCGGCCCGGCCACTTCCTTGCCGTTGAGAATCACCTTCACCGCTTCACGCGGATCGAACGGCGCGAGTCCCGACCGCATCGCGAGGCTCAACGCGGCCACGTTCTCCGCGTCCACGCGCACGGTGTTGCCCGCGAGAATGGAGGCGCTGACGCGCGCGCGCTTCCAGTGCTGCTCCAGCGCGTCCACGGTGAGCCAGGCGGAGTTGTTGTAGCGCAGCGTCCAGGTGGTGAAGCGGATTTCCTTCGGCAGCGGATCGCGCCCCTGCTCCACGATGCGATCAATGCGGCGGCTGACCTCCTGCTTCGCCACGGGATGATACGCGTGCTTCGTCCCCGGCCCGATGATGTGCGTGAGTTCCAGTCCCTCGGCGCGCATGGCTTTCGCCATGATGTCGGCAGCCTGCTTCTGACCGTCGAGTTCGCCGCTGTAAGCCACGAGCGGTGTGTTGAAAAAGTTCAGCGCGTAATCCGTGGCGTCGTATTGATGCCAAAGCGCCTGTTCGTACCAAGTCGGTTGAACTTTCTCGTTCTGGAAAACTTTCAGGAAGTCCGCCGTCTCGGAAAAGCCCGCGCCCGGCGCCGCCGCCGCCCAGCGTCCCGGATAATGCGCCGCGATGTGCCACGCCGCCGCGCCGCCGAGCGAGAAGCCGCGAATCACGATCCGGTTCTCATCAATGGCGTAACGCTTCTGCACATCGGCCAGCGCCTCGAAGACGTCGCTCTCGCCCGCGAGCTTCTGGCCGTTGCAAAAGCGGCTGTAGGTGTGCAGCACGATGGCGTGGCGCGGCGTGAAGTCGCCGAGCGACTTGGTGCGTTGCGACAGGAAGCTCAGTTCGCTCAAGGTCTCGCCGCGTCCGTGAAACCAGAAATCGAGCCGCCACTCGCGCGGCGCATTCGGCGTGTAACTCGCGGGCACGACCAGCCCGTACGGCTGCACCGAGCCATCGAGCGCCGACACGTAGCCGCGCACCACGAGACCGGTGGCGGAGATCCACGCGGGCTTGCCTTCGCGCAGTTGCGCCACGCGCTCCTGCCCTTGCTTGAGCAAGCTGCGCGCGTCGCGGACTTCGTTCGTCGCGTTGAAAATCTCGTCATACTGCACCGCCCAGCGCACGGCCTTTTCGAAAATCTGGATGTCCGGCAGCAGCGCGAGCGCGTTGGATTTGCCTTTGAACTCGCCGCGCAATTTCTCGATCTCGTCGTTCAGGGCCTTGGCTCCGTCGAGCAATTCGGCGCGTACTTCGGGCGAGATCTTCGCGCCGGGCGGCGGCACGGGTCGGACTTTCTCAACGACATTGTCCGCCGGGCCGTCGGCGAACAACGCGAGCGTGGACAACAAAAGCAAAAGGGTGAAGCGCATGGGCGCGATGAAACCACCATTCGCGAAAAGCGAAACGAGAAAATAATTGGGGCTGCGGGAAGGCGGTTCACCATATCGGCGAGTTGCCGCCTTGATTTCCCGTCGCGCGCCTTGCAGCTTGGCCGGACATGACACGTTGTGCTGCGGCTTTTTCAATCACGTTGCTCGGTGCGCTCGCGCTGGTCGTGCCGGTGCGCGGCGCGGACACGCTGGAATTCAAGGAAGTGTTTGATCTGCTGCGGACCAACGTCGCGGGATTGAGCGAAACAGAACTGAACCGCGCCGCCGTCGAAGGCTTGCTCGCCAAGGTGAACGCCCATGCCTGGCTGGTGGACCCCGCGAAAGTTTCCACGACCGAGGCGGAGGTCGCGCCCGTTTCCTCGAAGGCGCTCTTCGATGAGAACTACGGTTACATCCGCATCGCCAAACTCAGCGCGCGCGCGCCGGACCAGTTCACGGCGGCGTTGGAGAAACTTCTGACCACGAACAAAATCAAAGGGCTGGTCATTGATCTGCGTTACGCCGGCGGCAACGACTACGACGCGGCAGCGAAAGTGGCCGACCGTTTCCTCGGCTCCGAACAGGCGTTGCTCGACTGGGGTCAGGGCGCGGCCAAATCCACGGACAAGACCAACGCCTTCCGCCAGCCCGTCGCCATTCTCGTGAACCACTACACCACCGGCGCGGCGGAGGCGCTCGCCGCCGTGCTGCGCCAAAAGGACATCGGCCTGCTCATCGGCACGAACACGCCGGGCCAGGCGAGCATCACGAAAGATTTCCCGCTGAAGAACGGTTCGTCACTCCGCATCGCCGTCGCGTCGGTGAAAGCCGGTGACGGCCAAGTCGTGGAGCAGCTCAAGCCCGACATCTTGGTGGACGTGAATCCCGAGGACGAGCGCGCCTACTTCCTCGACGCTTACAAAGTGCTGCCCCGCGCCACGGGCAGCGGCGGCCTGACGAATCTCGCGAGCGTCACCATCACCAACAAGCCGCGCAAACGGATGAACGAAGCCGAACTCGTCCGCATGTTGCGCGATGGCGAAAATCCCGACGATGAGAACGCCAAGCCCGCGCGCGTGGCGGAAGCGCCCAAGCCGCTCATCACCGATCCCGCGCTGGCGCGAGCGATTGATTTGCTGAAGGCGCTCGCCGTAGTGCGGCAGACCCGCGCGTAATTCGCCGTTGAATTTTCGCGCGCCCCTCGCACACTCCGCCTCTCGATTTTGGGATGAAGACTGTTTTGTTTGTTTGCACCGGAAATGTCTGCCGCAGCCCGATGGCTGAGGGCCTTTTCAAACAGGTGGTGCGCGGGCGCGGCGCTTACCGCGTGGTCTCCGCCGGCGTCGGCGCGCTCGACGGCCAGCGCGCCAGCGACCACGCGGTCACGGCCTGCCGCGCGCTCGGCCTCGACATCAGCCAGCACCGCAGCCAGCACCTCACCGCCCGCCTCGTGGCCGAGGCCGACTACATCTTCGGCATGACCCACAGCCATGTGGACGCGATCATGATGCTCTACCCGCAGGCGGCGGAAAAAACTTTCCTGCTCCGCGAATTCGACGAGACGCTGGACTCCTACGAGAACGACATCAGCGATCCGATTGGCGGCTCCTACGAAGTCTATTGCAACTGTCGCGACCAAATTGAACAGGGCATTGTCTCCATGTTGAACTTCATCGAACAAACTTCCGTCGCGCCCTCCGGTGTCGCCAGCGTGCCCGCCCAACAATCCGTCGCCATCGGCGCGGATCACGGCGGCTTCGAGTTGAAGCAGGCACTCAAGGCGCATCTCGAAGCGCAGGGCTGGCTGGTCGTGGACTACGGCACCATGTCGAAAGACTCGGCGGACTATCCCGACTTCGCGCATCTCGTCGGCTACGCGGTGGCGGACAACAAGAACGAGTTCGGCATCCTCGTCTGCACCAGCGGCGTGGGCATGAGTATCACGGCGAACAAAATTCCCGGCGTGCGCGCCGCGCTCGTCTTCGACGAAGAAATGGCCGGGATGGCCCGCCAGCACAATGACGCGAACGTCCTGTGCATCGGCGCGAAACACCACGACGCCGACACGGCGAAGAAGATGGCGGACGCTTTTCTCGCCGCAAAATTTGAAGGCGGACGCCACGAGCGCCGCGTGAACAAAATGGAAACTACAACACCCAATCATCTCCGCCTGCGCGCGGTGGACGCCGAAATCGCCGACACCATTCTCCTGGAGAAACAGCGTCAGCAGGAAAACATCGAACTCATCGCCAGCGAAAACTTCACCAGCCCCGCGGTGATGGAAGCGCAAGGCTCAGTGCTGACGAACAAATACGCCGAGGGCTATCCCAAGAAACGGTGGTACGGCGGCTGCGAGAATGTCGATGTCGTCGAACAACTCGCCATTGACCGCGCCAAGCAACTCTTCGGAGCCGAGCACGCCAACGTGCAGCCGCACTCCGGCAGCGGCGCGAACATGGCCGTCTATTTCGCCATGCTCAAACCGGGCGACAAGATGCTCACGATGGATCTGTCGCACGGCGGACATTTGACGCACGGCAACAAGGCAAATTTCTCCGGCAAGTTTTTCGAGATCGTTCACTACGGCGTGCGCAAGGACAGCGAGCTGATTGACTACGATCAACTCGCGCAGATGGCCCGCGAGCATCGCCCGAAAATGATCACCGTCGGGGCCAGCGCCTACTCCCGCGTCATTGATTTCAAGCGCATGAGCGAGATCGCGCAAGAAGTCGGTGCGCTCATGCTGGCCGACATCGCGCACATCGCCGGACTCGTCGCGGCGGGCGTGCATCCCAGCCCGGTGCCGTACGCGGATTTTGTCACCACGACCACGCACAAGACTCTGCGCGGCCCGCGCGGCGGACTCACCATGTGCAAAGAAAAGTATGCGAAGGAAATTGATTCGCAGGTGTTCCCCGGCATCCAGGGCGGCCCGCTCATGCACGTCATTGCGGCCAAGGCCGTGTGCTTGAAGGAAGCGATGCAGCCGTCGTTCAAAGATTATCAGGAGCAGATCGTGAAGAACGCGCGCGCGCTGGCCGAAGGCATGTTGCGCAACCAGTTCCGTCTCGTCAGCGGCGGCACCGACAATCACCTGATGATGGTGGACGTGGGCGCGCGCGGCCTGACCGGCAAAGAATGCCAGATCGCGCTCGATGAGGCCGGCATCACCACGAACAAGAACACGATTCCGTTCGAGACCCGCTCGCCGTTCCAAGGCAGCGGCGTCCGCCTCGGCACGCCCGCCGTGACCACGCGCGGGATGAAAGAGCCGGAGATGGCCGCCATCGCCGACATGATCAGCGAAGTGCTGATGGACATCAAAAACGTGGAAGCCGCGCATCAAGTCCGCCAGCGCGTGCGCGCGCTCACGGCGAGGTTTCCCCTGCCCTACTGATTTGGGACAATCCTGAAGGGATTGCATCATCCAGCCCAGGGTTGCCGAGTCCGTGAGGCTACCCTGGGTTGGCGTCCCCAAATTTTTTCCAACCCTGCAAGGGTTGCATCAAAGCCGCGTTCGCAAACTCCGCGATTCAACCCTTGCAGGGTTGATGAGTCATCAAACCGCCAACCCAGCGTAGCGTCTCGGCGACGCAACGCTGGGCTGGTTTATCCGAATCCTTTCAGGATTCAACGGCCAGCGCTTCGTGACTCACAGAGTGCTTGGAGTGCAGTTGCTTGAGCGCCGCTTTTCACACAGAGGCATTTGGTGTGATAATAATCTTCGTCCGTTCCCGCATGCCGCTCGGCGCGGCACGACTTCTCGCGGCGCGAGAAATTCCACCTTTCGATCACACCGCCTTGAGTGCCTGAATCGCGGGCATTCTTGCGGCGCGAATGGCGGGCGGCAGGCTGCCAATCACACCCACGGCCAGGGCGAAGACCAGCCCTTGCAGCAAGGCCGGCGGGGTGATTTGGAATTGGAAAACCACTTCGCTGAACGTGTTGAAATTCATCGTCCCGAAACGCACGCCGAACGCGAGGCAAGCCCACTGGGCGAGCAAGGCCAGCGCGCAACCCAGCAGTCCGCCGAGCAGCGACAGCATCGCGCCCTCGGCGATGAAACTCCCCAGCACCGTGCGCCGGCGGAAGCCCAGCACGCGCAGCGTCCCAATCTCGCGCGTGCGCGAGGCGATGCTCGCATACATCGTGTTCATGGCCGCAAACATCGCGCCGATGGACATGGCCGCAGCCAGCACTGCTCCCATGTAGCGCAACGGTTTCGCAGTCATGGTTTGTTCGCTGTAGTAGGCGACCTCGGAATCCACGCGCAGCGTCAGGCGTTTGTCGGCGTCCAGACGCTCGCGCAGCGCAGCCACGTCATTCGTGTTGGAAACGCGCGCGAGGAAGCTGGAGAAACTTTCCCGGTCAAAAATGGCCCGTGCCTCGTCCGCATCCATCCACATCTCGGAGTCAAACGCGCTGCCGCTGCCGTCGAACCATCCGACCACGGTCAGCTTGTGCAGGCCGGTCTTGAAGCTCTGTCCAACGGCGCAGTTGGCAAAGCGTTCGGCCATCTTGCGGCTGACCACGACCTCGCGATGACCGGGCGCGAACCATCGCCCCGACACCAGCTTCACCTGCGGACGCAGCACCACGCCCTGTGCGGTCACGCCGCGCAAGCTCACGTTCGCTTCGCCGCCGTCGTGGCGCGGCAGGTTGATCAAGTTAACCAAATCGGCGGAGATCAGCGGCTGGCCCTTTTCGTCACGCTCGATCATGGGAAGAAATTGAATCAACTGGAACTGCTCGCGCGTGACGATGCTGCTGGACTCGGCGGGCGAGCCTTTGCGGACAATCATCACGTTGCGCGGATCGCCGGTGTTCTGGCTGGACTTGACCAACCCGCCCGCCATCGCCTGCATGAGCACATACACCGTCACGACCATCGCCACGCTCAACGTGGTCGCGATGGTCGCGCGCCAGCGGACGAAGACGTTGCGGAGATTGTATTTGAAGGCAAGCAACATGGGTGGCCTTTAATCCAGCGACTTCAATCCCTGCACCACGCTCATCCGCATGACCGCCAGCCCCGGCATGATGCTCGACAGGATGCCCAGCCCGGCCGTCACAGCCAGCGCAATGCCGATGGTTTCCGGCGTCACTTCCAGCTTGGTGATCATGCCGTTGGTCAGCTTCGGAATGTCGCCATACGTGAACAGGCAGTAGCCGCCGCCCACGCCCAGCAATCCGCCCAAGGCCGCCAGCCCAAAGCTCTCGGCGAGAATGAACGCGAAGAGCATGGGCCGCTGGTAGCCGAGCGCCTTGAGAATCGCCATCTCGCGCAAACGCTCGCGCACCGCCATGCTCATGGTGCTGGCCGTGACGAGCAGGAGCGTGAACACCACCGCCGAGGAGATCAGCCCGACGAGCAGACTGATGTTGCCCCACATGGAAATGAAGCCGAGTTGGAACGCGCGCTCCGTCTCCGCGCGCACCGCCGCCGACGTGTTCTCAAAGGTCTTGTTGATCTCCGCGATGACGCGCGGCATGTCGTCGGCGGAACGCACCTTGAGCCACCACATGCCGACCTGCCCTTTCACGTCGCTGCTCTCGTCGAGATAATCCTGGCGAAAGTACAGGTTCTTGTCGTCCTGCGAGCCGGAGTAAATGCCCGCGATTTTGAACTCCAACGGATTCGGGTAGAGCGAACTGGTGATGACCATGCGGTCGCCGACCTTCAGCCCGTATTTGTCGGCGGTCAGTTTGCCGATCACGCACGCGGTGCGCTCGGCGGCGAACGCGGCGTAACCCTCGTCCGCCATCTTAAACTCCGTGAAAATCTCGCGCAGCTTCACCGGGTCGGTCGCGAACTGCGCGAAGGTGGTGCTCTCCTCGCCTTTGTAGGTGCCGCCGAACCACGAGAACGGAGTCACCGCCATCACGCCCGGAATTTTCTCGATGATCGGCCGCTGCCGCGCGGGCAGTTGCTGCGTGATGGAAATTTTGTTCCGCACCGCCACGCGCAGTTCCGCTCCGGCCGTCTCCGGCGGATGCGTGAGCAACCGCAGCACCACCATCAGAAACACCAGCAGGAACAAGCTGACCGCGACGCTCAGGATGGAAAGCGCCGCGCGGCGTTTGTTTCGCAGCGCGTTCTTGGCGATGAAGCTGGCGAAGGTCACGGCACCAGTTCTCCCTTCTCCAGATGAATGGTGCGCGAACTGAACGCCGCCGCCTTGGGGTCGTGCGTGACCATGATGACGGTCTTGCTCATCTGCTGGCTCAGGCTCTGCAAAATGGTCAGCACCTCGGTCGCGGAATGGTGATCGAGATTGCCCGTCGGTTCATCCGCCACGATGAGCGCGGGGTCGGTGACGAGCGAACGGGCGATGGCCACGCGCTGCTCCTGGCCGCCGGACAACTGCCGGGGCAGATGCTTCATGCGGTCGCCGAGGCCGACGAGCGAGAGCGCCGTCTCGACCTGAGCGCGCCGTTCCTTCCGGTTGAGCTTGGTGAGCAAGAGCGGCAGTTCCACGTTTTCAAACGCCGTGAGCACGGGAATCAAATTGAAGGTCTGGAAGACGAAGCCCACGTTCTGGTTCCGCCAGTCGGCAAGGTCGGACTCGTTGAGGTTCGGCACGTTCACACCCTGCACGCGGCAGGTTCCGCTGGTCGGGCGATCCACGCCGGCGAGGATGTGGAGCAACGTGGACTTGCCAGAGCCGCTCGGTCCCATCAGCGCGAGGAATTCGCCGGTCGCGATGTCGAGCGAGACGCTGTTCAGCGCGGTGACTTTGATCTCACCCTGGAGATAGGTCTTGGTGAGTTCGCGGATTTCAACAATGGACGCAGCAGACATGCGGCGAGGTAAATACAGGAGAGCGCGGAGACTGTCCAACGAACTGAAGCGGGAAAAAACTCTGTCCAACGAGCCGGAACTACGGCGCTGTCTCAGGCAGCTTCAGCAGTTCTTCCTGAGTGTAAGGGTCGGTGCGATCCTTGATCTCGGCGCGGATTTTGGCCACCTGCTCGGGCGTCACGAGCGAAGCTTTGTTGCCCCAGGAGTTGCGGACGTACGTGAGCACGTCGGCCACCTGCTGGTCTGTCAGATCCGCGCCGATGGCGAGCATGGCGGCGTTCATTTCTTTGCCTGCCGCCTTGAACGGGCCGGTCAGGCCCTTCAGCGGAATGCGGATCAGGCGGTTGACGCCCTCGGGCGCGACCCATTCGGAACCGGCGAGCGGCAGCGCCAGCGTGGGATTGCCTAGTCCGTTGTCCTGATGGCAGCCGGTGCAGAGCGCGTAAACCTGTTTACCACGCAGCATGGCAGTCGCAGTCTCATCCTTGGGCAGGAACGACGCCAGTTGGTTCGTGGTGTGATACGGCGCATAGACCATCGAGTTAAAATGTCCACCACGCGCGTCCACGTAGGTGAAGGCCCACCACGTCAGCGCGCCGAGCAGGCCGAGCATCCACATCGAAAGATACGTCGTGCCGGACCGGACGGACGGCTCGGTGTCAGTCGTGGATATTGGTTTCACGTCCGTCATGGCTGGGAAGCAGGAGCTTCAAAGAGCGGCGTATTCACGCGCAGGCTTTGCAAATAGGCGACGAGTTGCAACGCCTCGGGCTTCGGCA
>JANNGC010000385.1:0-12240 GCA_031380445.1 Pedosphaera sp. | reverse complement strand
CACACGCCGCGCCGCTTTTTCCACACTTCCTCCAGCGGCGTGGCGACCGTCGTGGCCTTCGGGTCGTATTTGAAATCGAGGTGGATGCGGCGCATCAAATCCGCCGCGCCGATCAGCAGCGAAGTGTCGCGACGAAAACTTTCCAGCGCGTAATCGGCCAGCTCAAACGACGCGCGCACCTGCGGCGAATCAAAGACGAACTGATACGGCGCGACCACTTCCGGAGAAACCGGATCGCGGAACAGCCGCGCCACCGTCTCCCACGCAGGCGACTGTTCCGGCGGTGCGAACTGCGGCGCGTGAACCGTCACCCGGCTGCTGGTCACCGTCTCCAGCCGCTCGTGGACTTGCTGGATGCTGAACGAGCACAGGCGGTTGCCGAAGTAATCCTCGCGCGATTTGCGCAGCGTGGGCTGGGGAGAAATCCGCAACGAGAAGGAGCCGACCTCCTGCGTCCCCGCCGCGCGCGGCTCCAACCGCGCCACATGATGCGACACGCTCACCGGCGCGGCGTAATCGTAAATCGTGCGATGTGTGATGTCGTAGGTCATGGCTCCCCTGCCCCCGTCTGCGCCTCGCGGCCCGTGCGCGAAATCGCCGAGTGCGCGAAGTAGCTCGCGGCGATGGCGTCCGACAGCTTCGGCAGATCGCGCAGCGTCTGCTGGATGAGCCGGCCCACTTTGCTCTCGTGCCACAGGCTTTTCAGGCCCGCGAGTTCACGCGTGTCGCAGCGTTCGAGGCGCGCGTGCATGTCGTGCAAAATCGCTTTGCCGGAACCGGGCTTGCCTGAATTCAGTTCGAGCGGCACGCGATCAAAGTGCTTCATCAACTGGCCGATTTGAAAAAGCACCGAGCGCGGATTTTTGTCATCGAGCAGAACCAGATCAAACACCGGCGCGATGTGCGGCAGCAAACTGTAGCGCGAGCGATACGTGATGGAACTGTCCGCCACTTCGAGCACCGCTTCGAGCACGCTGGGATTTTCCGCGTCCGCCGAGCGCAGCGTGGAATCCAGCAGCGTGCCGAGATAGACCGCGCGTTCGATGCGGAGTCCCATGTCAATGAACCGCCACGCCTGCGCGCGCGTCATGTTCTCGCGGGCCAGTCCGTGGAAGGCCGCGAGGTTCAAGAGCGTTTCGTTCAGCACCGCCACGGCATCGCCCGCGAGCATCACCAAGCTGGCCGTGGGCGTGGAGAGCCGGTCATTGAGCCGCGTGATCACGCGCCACATGTCCGTCGAGGTCCGGTCGCGCACCTGCATCCCCACGCGGAACAGATGATCAATCGTGCTGCACAAACTGCCCGGGCTGCCGGGATCAAAAATGGCCGAGAGCAATTCCGCCTCGAAGGCCTCGGGGTTCTGCCGCAGTTCCGGCTTGCTCATCACATCGGGCAGTTGCCCGTGAACTTCCAGCGTGCGGAGCAACGGCGCGAGCAGCGGCAGTGCGCTGCCCGTGCGTTCGGGGTTGAAGCGTTGCAACGCACTTCGCAGCAATCGCGCCGTGGCGTCCGCCCGTTCCGAGTAGCGGCCCATCCAGAAAAAATTGTCCGCCAGTCGTGACGGCAGATTGTTTCCGGTGCGGCGCAACTCGACGGACTGGCTCGACGAGGAGAGCAGCGAGATTTCCTCCACCGGTGTGTCCGAAATGATCCAGGTGTCCTTGCTGCTGCCGCCGCGCTGCATGGAGATGAAGCGTCCGTCCGCGTCCGGCGCCACGCGCGTCAGTCCGCCCGGCATCACGCTGTAGCTGCCGCCGCTCGCGACGAGATACGTGCGCAGCGCGACGGGCTGCGGTGTGATGGCGCTGCCATTCCACGACGGCGCGGTGGACAGCTCGACATGTTCCTGCGCGACGAACAGATCCGGATCGAACTGGATGTGGCGGCGCAACTCCTCGCGCTCGGTCGAGGTCAGCTTTCGTTCCGGATTCATCCCGAGCGTACGCGTCCGGAAAGCAGACTTGAGATACAACTCGTCGAGATGTTCGAGCACGTACTGGCGCGCGGATTCCTGCCCACACCACCAGGTGGCGATGGACGGCAGCTTGAGTTCCTCACCGAGCAGTTGTTTGCACAGTCCTGGCAGGAAGGACATGAACGCGGGGCTTTGCAAGAGGCCGCTGCCGAGCGCGTTCGAGATGGTCACGTTGCCCGCCCGCGCCGCCTCGATGAGGCCCGGCACGCCAAGCATGGAGTCGTTGCGCAACTCCAGCGGGTCGCAGAAATCGTCGTCCACGCGGCGCAGAATCACGTCCACGCGTTCGAGACCGTTCAGTGTTTTGAGATAAACATGATCATCACGCACCGTGAGGTCCTGACCCTCGACCAGCATGTAGCCGAGGTAGCGCGCGAGATACGTCTGCTCG
The DNA here is from genome assembly GCA_031380445.1 of Pedosphaera sp. GTDB lineage: Bacteria > Verrucomicrobiota > Verrucomicrobiia > Limisphaerales > SIBH01 > JANNGC01. The sequence continues at coordinate 9,874 of JANNGC010000385.1, read as the reverse complement.
AAATACGTTTCGTTGTGTGGCCCCGGCGTGAGCAGCACCACGCGCGGCTCGCTGGTCTGGCGCGGCGCGAGTTCGACCAGCGTGCGCTGCATGTCGCGGAAAAACCGGGCGAGACGATGCACATGATTGTCGCGGAACGACTCCGGCAGAATGCGCGACGTGACCAGCCGGTTGGCCAGCGCGTAGCCCATGCCGGTGGGAATCTGCGTGCGATCCGAGATGACCCACCATTGCCCGTCCGGCGAGCGCGCGAGATCAGCGGCGTAAAAATGCAGGAACGTGTCGCCCGGCACGCGCAGTCCGTGGCACGGGCGCAAGAAATCCGGCTGCGCGAAAATCAAGGCGGGCGAAAGCCACCGCGAACGAATCAAATCCTGCGCACCGTAGCAGTCGGCGAGAATTTTGTTTAGCAGCCGCGCGCGTTGAATCAGTCCCGCTTCCAGCTTGCGCCACTCGTCCGGCGCAATGACGAACGGCACCGGATCAAGCTGCCACGGCCGCTCCATCCCGCGCGGGTCGCCATAAACATTGTAGGTGATGCCCTGCTCGTGGACGAGCCGACGGCAGGTGTCGTCGCGACGCTTGAGTTCGGCGGAGCCGAGTTCGTCGAGTGATTGACGCAATCCGCCGTAATGCAAACGCAGCGCGCCGTTGCCCATGTGCGACTCGTCGAAAACACCGGACGCGGCCCGGTAGGCCGCGAACAATTCTTGCGCCGGGGCGGTTGGCAATTCGGTGTCCACAAATCCGTTTAGAAAATCTTGGGCAAGTCCCGTGCGCCATGCAACACGCGCGCGATTTCGATGCCCTCGTCCGTGACAAAGAAATAGATGAAATAATTCTTCACGCGGTGGCTCCGAAGACCGGGCGCGAAGTCGTTCCGCAGACGGCCTCGGTCGGGAGACTGGGCCAGCCGGTGGCATTGGACGCGCAGCGTCTCCGTGAACCGTTCGGCGGCAAGGAGATCATGTTGCGCGATGTAAGCCCAGATTTTGGCCAGGTCCGACTCGGCCAGTTCAGTAATGAACGCTGCCTTCAAACAAATTAGCGACGGGCGTTCTCCAAAATCTTCCGGCCCCGCGCCTTGATGCGCGCCACTGCGGCGTCATCGAACGGCGTGACGCGCCGCACCCGCACTTGTTTCACGCCCTCCAGAACTTCCTGGCGGACTTCCGCGTAAGCTTTCGCCCGATCCGCCTCCTTGGCTTCGAGCAGGCGCAAGCCTGCGGCGAGTACTTGGGCGGGCGTGGAAAAATCACCGGACTTCAACAATTCGTTCAGCGCGCGGGCCTGGGCTGGCGGTAATTCGATTGTCATGGCGGTAGTTTCATTCGTTTCGCGAGCTTGGCAAGTTCGCAGCGTCCTCCGGTCAGATCAGGTGGCCCGCAAATCGAGCGTGAACGGAAAGTCCACGTTCTCAGTCGGTGACGGCGGCGTGAATTTTCCCTGCGTCGCACCGTGCGTGAAGAAGCGTCCCAAGCGGCGCGCCTCGGCTTCGTAGCTGTTGATGGGGAAAATGTCGTAGCTGCGACCGCCGGGATGCGCGACATGATATTGGCAGCCGCCAAGGCTCCGTTTGTTCCAGGTGTCGTAGAGATCAAACACCAGCGGTGCGTGCGAAGGAATAGTGGGCTGCAAACAATTCGGCGGTTGCCATGCGCGATAGCGCACGCCGGCAACGGCCTCACCATTCGTGCCGGTCGGATGCAGCGGCACGCGCTTGCCATTCACGGTGAGCGCGAAGCGTTCGCCCACGAGGCCGCGCGCCTTCACTTGCAGGCGTTCGAGCGAGCTGTCCACGTAACGCACCGTGCCGCCCGCCGCGCCTTCCTCGCCGAGGACGTGCCATGGTTCGAGTGCGGTGCGGAGTTCGACTTGCACATCGCGTTGCGCGAAATCGCCGATGCGCGGGAAACGAAACTCGAAGTGCGGCGTGAACCAGTCGAACTCGAACGGGAAGCCCGCGTCGCGCAGGTCGTGAATCACGTCCTTGAAATCCGTCTCGCAGAAATGCGGCAGCATCCAGCGGTCATGGATGTCCGTGCCCCAGCGCACGAGTTCGTTGGTGTAGGGATGCTGCCAGAACTTCGCGACCAGTCCGCGCAGCAGGAGATGTTGCGCCAGACTCATGCGCGAATGCGGCGGCATCTCAAAGGCGCGCATCTCCACCAGACCGAGGCGTCCGGCGCTGCCGTCGGGCGAGTAAAGTTTGTCGATGCTGAACTCGGCGCGGTGCGTGTTGCCGCTGGAATCGATGAGCAGATTACGGAAGAGGCGGTCGGCAATCCATGGCGGCACCGCCTGGCCCGACGCGAGGCCCGCCTGCCGATCCAGTTCCTTGAACGCAACTTCGAGTTCGTAGAGCGAATCATTGCGCGCCTCGTCCACACGCGGCGCTTGCGACGTGGGGCCGACGAACAGTCCGCTGAAGAGCCAACTGAGCGATGGATGATTCTGCCAGTAGGCGATGAGCGAGCGGAGCAAGTCGGGCCGGCGCAGCACCGGTGAATCAATGGGTGTCTCCGCGCCGATCAGAATGTGATTGCCGCCACCGGTGCCAGTGTGGCGCCCGTCCACCATGAACTTCTCCGTGCCGAGCCGGGTCTGGCGCGCTTCCTCGTAGAGCACAGTCGTGCGATTCACGAGTTCATCCCACGATTTGCTCGGGTGCAGATTCACTTCGATCACACCGGGGTCGGGGGTGACCTTGAGCACGTTGAGACGCGAATCGCGCGGTGGCGTGTAGCCTTCGATGGCGACGGGCGTGCCAAGTTGCGCGGCGGTGTCTTCAACGGCCGCGACGAGTTCAAGATAATCTTCGAGCGTCGCGACCGGCGGCATGAAGACGTGGAGTTTTCCGCCCCGCGGCTCGACACAGAGCGCGGTGCGGACAATCCACGAAGCCGACTCTCCGCTTTTGGGCTGACGCGTCGGGTCTTCGCGCAACGCTTCTTTCTTCGCGTCCTCCTCGCTCTGACCGCGACGACGGAGCGCAGCAGCCTGACGACGTTCGGGCGTTTCAGTGCGCAGGTAACGCTGGCGAAATTCTTCCGGCAAGGGCAGCGGCGAACGCGGAGCGGTCGGGTCCAGTTCGTGGATGTAGGGATAATCCGACTCCTTGACCCACGGCAGTGAATCGAGCGGCAGGCGCAAGCCCATCGGAGAATCGCCGGGCGCGAGATACAGGCGTTCGGCGCGCAAGAACCACGGGCCGCTCACCCACACCGGCGCGTGATCATTCCACGCCCGTTGAATGGGAATCGCATGGCCGACCACGCTGTCCAGACCCTGCTCCAAAATCTTCGCCAGCCGCGCGCGTTCGTCGTCCTTCTTCAAGTCCGCCTTTTGCGCGTCCACGTTCAAGGGCAGCCGGCGCTCCTTCCAGACGTGGTGAAACGGATCCTCGAAGCCAGGGATGACCCACTTCGGGTCCGCGCCAAGACGCGTGCTCAACGCCGTGATGAATTTCGCCGAGTGCTCGTGGGTGTGCTGGTAGTTCGCCGCTTCCTCGGCGATGAATTCATCCTTCTGCCAGATCGGCTGACCGTCCTTGCGCCAGTAACAGCCGAACGCCCAACGCGGCAAGGACTCGCCCGGATACCACTTGCCCTGCCCGTAATGCACGAGCGAGCCGGGCGCGAATTTCCCGCGCAACCGCTTGAGCAACGTGTCCGAGAGAATGCGCTTCTTCGGCGAGGTCGCGGTGAAGTTCCATTCCGGGCCATCCGGGTCATCAATGGAAATGAACGTCGGCTCACCGCCCATCGTCAGCCGCACGTCGTGCTTCGTGAGGTCGGCGTCAATGGCGTGACCAAGCTTCTCAATCTCCTTCCACTGCTCCTCGGTGTAAGGCTTGGTGACGCGCGGCGATTCGAAGATGCGCGTCACCTTCATCTCGTGGACAAGTTTCGATTCGCACTTGTCCACGCCGCCAGTCACAGGCGCGGCGCTGCTCGGCTCCGGCGTGCAACTCAGCGGGATGTGTCCTTCGCCCGCGAGCAACCCGCTCGTCGGGTCAAAACCAATCCAGCCCGCACCCGGCAAATACACTTCGCACCACGCGTGCAGGTCGGTGAAATCCACTTCGGTGCCGCTGGGGCCGTCGAGCGATTTCACGTCCGGTGCGAGTTGGATCAGGTAGCCGGAAACAAAGCGCGCGGCGAAGCCCATCGAGCGCATCGTCTGCACGAGCAGCCAGCCGGTGTCGCGGCACGAGCCGGTGCCGCGCACCAGCGTTTCCTCGGCGGTCTGCACGCCGGGTTCGAGACGGATGGTGTATTTGATGTCCTGCTGAAGCCGCTGGTTGACTTCGACGAGAAAATCAATCGTGCGCTTCTTCGCCGTGAGATACTTGGCCATCAGCTCGCCCACGAACGCGAGATGCTTCGTGGTGGGCGCGGGCAACTCCATGAAGGGCGCAAGTTCCTTCTTCAGCACCGGTTCGTACACGAACGGATAAATCTGCGCCGATTCATCGACGAAAAAATCAAACGGATCGTGAACCGCCATCTCCGCGACCAGTTCCACCTCGACGCACAACTCCTTCATCTTGTCCGCGAAGACGAGGCGCGCGTTCCAGTTCGCAAACGGGTCCTGCTGCCAGTTGATGAAGTGCTCGCCGCCGGTGATTTTCTGCGAGTAGCTGAGGATTTTTGTCCGGCAGTGCGGCGCGGGCCGCAACCGCACGACGTGCGGGCCGTGGCCCACGGCCTTGTCGTACGTGTAGTGCGTTTTGTGAAAGAGGGCGACGTGGATGGACATTTGGAAAATTCCTAATGACGAATGACGAATGACGAACGGGGGTGGAGAACGTCGGTTGAGCGAATGACTCCATTCGTCATTCGACATTCGTCATTCGACATTTGCGCCCCGCGCGCCTGCTGCTGCTGCTCCTCCTGTTGCACGAAATGATCCGTCATCGCGGTGTTGAAGGCGTGGAAGATGTAGGCGTTGAACAGCGCTTCGCCGATGGCGTTGAGCTTCTTCTGCACCTCGTCGAGATACGTGTGCAGGCCGATGGCGAACACTTCGTCAATCGTGGTGAACTGGAATTCCGCGACGAGACGGCCCGCGAGTTTCTCCGCATCGTTCACAAAGCGGCCTTTCGGCACGCCGGAAATGCGGCGCAGCGCGATGTTCATTTCATCCACGCAGTAACGCACCGAACGCGGGAAATCTTCGTTCAGCAACAGGAACTCGGCGACGAGCCTGGGGTCCACTTCCGCGCCGTGCAGAGATTTGTAGGCGTCCCACGCGCTGCACGAGCGAAGGATGGCCGACCACGCGAGCGCGTCCGCTTGATTCACCACGGTCGGCAAACCCTGCGCGGGCAGCGACTGATGCCGCACGTCCAACATGCGCGAAGTCTTGTCCGCGCGCTCGATGAACATGCCGGCCTGCGTGAACCACCAGCCGTCGTTGCGAATCAGCGTGGCGTCGCCGAGGCCGATGAGGAGAAGCGAACTGTTTTTGATTTGGTTGAAAAATTCCGTCGGGCTGTCGCTCCACACGCGACGCGCCTGTGGCGAGGTGATGAAAAGATACAGGCGGTTCAGCTCCTCCCACATCTCGAAGGTGATCTGGTCGCGCACCATGCGGGCGTTCTCGCGCGCGAGACAGATGGAGGAGATGATGGAGTTCGGATTCGTTTCCTGGAAAACCATGAACTCGCAGACGGACGCGGCGGTGGCGCGACCGTGCAGATGGTTGAAAAGTTCCTCATCGCCGGTGCATTCCACGATGGGCATCCAGTAAGCGCGCTGCGCGGTGTCGCTGGTGTCGCGGAAATCGAGGAGCAGTTGCAGGTTCACATCGAGGATGCGCGCGATGTTCTCGGCGCGCTCGATGAAGCGGGACATCCAATACAACGAGTTGGCGACGCGACTTAGCATGGGGAAAGGATGAATGACGAATGACGAATGACGAATGGCGGTTGCACATTCACGCGTCGTTGAAAATCAGGGGTTCGCATCAAGTCAGTTGGTTAAGAATCTCCATTCGTCATTCGTCATTTGGAATTCGTCATTCATTCCCATACAGCACCCACGTATCCTTGCTGCCTCCGCCCTGCGAGGAGTTCACCACCAGCGAACCTTTGCGGAGCGCGACGCGCGTCAGTCCGCCGGGAACAATCGTTGTCTTCTCGCCGCAGAGGATGAACGGGCGCAGATCAATGTGGCGACCCTCGAACTTGCCACCATCCACATGCGTCGGATGACGCGAGAGCGAAATCATCGGTTGCGCGATGTAGTTGCGCGGGTCGGCCTGGATGCGGCGGCGGAACTCATCAATCTCTTCCGCCCCCGCCTGCGGTCCCATGAGCATTCCGTAACCGCCGGACTCGTTCGCGGCTTTCACCACGAGCTTGTTGAGATTCTCGAGGATGTATTTCAGATCGTCCTCTTCGCTCGCGAGATACGTCGGGACGTTCGGGATGATTGGCTCCTGCTTGAGGTAATACTGAATCATCTTCGGCACGAAATAGTACATCACCTTGTCGTCCGCGATGCCGGTGCCGATGGAGTTCGCGAGCGAGACGTGACCAGAACGGTAGGCGTGAATCAGTCCCGGCACGCCGAGCATGGAGTCGCGGCGGAAGACGGTCGGGTCGAGAAAATCTTCGTCGAGCCGACGGTAGATCACATGCACCGGGCGCAGGCCCTTGGTCGTGCGCATGAAAACGTGCGCGTCCTTCACCACCAGATCGCGACCTTCCACGATGTCGATGCCCATCTGCCGCGCGAGATACGTGTGCTCGAAGTAGGCGCTGTTCGACGAACCGGGCGTGAGCAACACGATGGTCGGGTCCACCACGCCCGTCGGCGCGATCCATTGCAACGACTTGAGCAGCTCCTGCGGATAATGATCGACCGGCCGCACGCCGATGCTCTCAAACATCTGCGGGAAGGTCCGCTTCATCGCGCGGCGATTCTCCAGCACGTAGCTCACACCGCTGGGGCAGCGCCCGTTGTCTTCGAGCACCATGTAGGTTCCATCCGCGCCGCGAATCAAATCCGTGCCGCAGACGTGGATGTAAATATCCTTGGGCACCTTGAAGCCCGCGAACTCGCGCCGGAAATGTTTGCCCGACAGGATGTAGTGCGCCGGGATGACGCCGTCCTTGATGATCTTCTGGTCGTGATAGATGTCCTTGAGGAACAAGTTCAGCGCCGTGATGCGCTGCGTCAGCCCGCGCTCAATGTGCTCCCACTCGCGCGCCGGAATGATGCGCGGCACGAGGTCGAAGGGAAAGATGCGCTCCGCGCCGCGCGCGTCGCCATAGACGTTGAAGGTGACGCCTTGGCGGAGGAAGGCCAGGTCCACCGCATGGCGCCGGCTGTCGAATTCATCGCGCTTAAACTTGTCGAAGAGCGCATGGAATTTGCTGTAGTGAGGCAGCACCTCGCCACCGCCGCCGAGCATTTCATCGAAGAAAGGCCCGCGGTCGTAGCCGTTAAAAAAGCCCGGTTCAGTTTTTGCCGTTGTGACCATTTCGCAACAGGAGTTTGGTTCACGCCACGCTCGGACGATGCTGGGAGAGCAACCATTCCTTGGCGGTGCATGAGAGAGATTCAGCGCGCCCGCCCCCGAAATACAAGCGCGGCGTGGCCTTTTGTTCGGAACGAACCGATTGATTCATCAGCAGCATTGGCCTCCCTTAGCAACCGCCTTGCCGGGCCCGGGAAAGGAGCGCGGACCGCCGAGTCCGCGTGGTGTGAGCGAGACCGAGTGGATGCTGAAAGGCCTGCCGACACGACACAGGAATGTCTCGCAACCTGCCGGCTCGAAAGCCGGCGTTACGGCGTAGCGCCGACATTCCTGTCGGCAGGTTGCGACACATTCCTGTGTCGTGTTCCAGCCAAATTACGGACGCGCGGACTCAGCGGTCCGCGCTCCGCTCCCGCGGTAGGAACTCCATTGCCGCACCTCCCCTGCTCTGTTAATTCCCTCCGCATGTCACGTCACTCACTCGCCTCGTCGCTGCGCGCGCTGCCGCGCCGTCAGTTTTTCACCACGCTCGGTGCCGCCACGGCGGGCGTCGCGCTCACGGGATGTTTCACACCACGCCCGAGGAAAATTTCCGCGAACGAGAAACTGAACATCGGTTTCATCGGCGTCGCCGGCCAGGCGGGCTACAGCATCAGCAATCTCAAGGATCAAAACATCGTTGCGCTCTGCGATGTGGACGCGAACAACCTCGCGAAAGCCGCGCAGCAATTTCCTTCGGCGAAGACGCATCGCGATTTCCGGCGGCTCATCGATCAAGACGGCATTGACGCCATCGTCATCGCCACGCCGGATCACACGCACGCGGTCGCGACGGCGGCGGCGCTGCGCACGGGGCGTCATGTCTATTGCGAGAAGCCGCTCACGCACACGGTTTCTGAGGCGCGCATCATCACCGACCTCGCGAAGAAGACCGGACTCGTGACGCAGATCGGCACGCAGATTCACGCGGGAAACAATTACCGCCGCGTGGTGGAACTCGTGCAGAGCGGGGCCATCGGCAGAGTCAGCGAGGTGCATGTGTGGGCGAACTCCGATTACGGCGGCATGACGCGCCCAACTGCAACGCCGCCCGTCCCCGACTATCTTGACTGGGACTTGTGGCTCGGGCCCGCCGCGTTTCGTACGTATCACGAAGACTACGTTCCTTTCCGTTGGCGGCATTGGTGGACGTTCGGCGGCGGATCACTCGCGGACTTCGGCTGTCACTACATGGATCTGCCGTTCTGGGCGTTAGGGTTGAGCCATCCTGATTCCGTGGAACCTGTTGCCGGGCCAGCCGTGAACGCTGAGTCCACGCCGAAGTGGTTGATCGTGAAATATCATTTCCCCGCCATCACCAATTTGAAAACCGGCACTGCCCGCGCTGAAGTAAATCTCACTTGGTATCACGGCGGCAAACGCCCCGAGGAACTCGTGCCCGATGCGCTCTACGCCAAATACAAAGGCGGCGTCCTCTTCGTCGGCGACAAGGGCATGCTCATCTCCGACTACAGCCGGCACACGCTGTTGCCCGAGGAAAAGTTCGTGGACTTCCAGCGCCCGGCGGAATCCATCCCCAACTCCATCGGCCATCACAAGGAATGGGTGCGCGCGATCAAGGAAGGCGCCACGCCCACCTGCCATTTCGGCTACTCCGGCCCGCTCACGGAAACCGCGCTGCTCGGTAACGTCGCCTTTCGTGTCGGCCAAAAGCTCGAATGGGATTCGGCAAACCTGCGCGCGAAGAACTGCCCGGCGGCGGAAGAGTTGATCCAGCATCACTACCGGAAGGGTTGGAAAATTTAACGGGCGGCCTGCGGGTTAGTGGGGCAGCCGTCCCGGCTGCCGCAGTCCTTGGGCTGTCTCGGCTGAAGAACCACCAGCCCGGAGGGCCAGTGGACTGATGGCAGCCGGGACTGCCGCCCCACTTCATCCGTATGCGTGCAAAACACTTGTCGCCCGCACCCGGCCCCGCCATAAATCCGCGCCATGAATTCCGCCGCGCCATCCAAATTCACGAGCACGCACTGGCTCATCTGCATCATTGCGTCCATCGGGTTCGCGTTCGACATTTACGAACTGCTCATGCTGCCGCTCATCGTCAAGCCCGCGCTGGCCGCGCTCGGCGGCGTGGGCGCGGACGGCGTGCCGCTGCTGCTGCCCGGCTCGAAGGAATTCACGAACTGGGCGCGCACGCTCTTCTTCGTGCCGGCGCTGGCGGGCGGCGTGTTCGGCCTGCTCGGCGGCTATCTCACCGACCGGCTCGGGCGGCGGCGCGTGCTGACCTACAGCATTTTGCTCTACGCGTTTGCGGCCTGCGCGGCGGGCTTCTCGACGAATCTCTGGCAACTGCTCTTCTTCCGCTGCCTCGTCTTCATCGGCGTGT
>JANNGC010000369.1:0-9763 GCA_031380445.1 Pedosphaera sp. | reverse complement strand
TTCTGGGCTGACGATCCGGTCGGGTTCATTCACCAAGTCCTCGGCCAGCACACCTACGGCGCTCCGGCCAACGGCATCACCAAGCTCTACGCCCAGTTGCTCGCCGCCAAGTTGAACGGCCTGCGCGGCGCGAGCCTCACGGCGGCGGCCTCCGCCATCAGCGCGGCGGATGCCTTCCTCGCCACGCGCAACCACCTCGACTGGGGTTCGCTCACGGCCACGGAGAAGAGCAACGTCGCCGCGTGGCACACCACGCTCGACAAGTATAACAACGGCCTCATCGGCCCCGGCCATTGCGGCGACCAGGAATGCAACCGCGCCCTGGACTTGAACTGCACCCCGGGCAACAAGTCCGTGAAGCTCGTGTGGAACAAGAGCACCGAGGCCACCAGCTACAAGGTTCTGCGCGGCCTCAATCCCAATGGTCCTTACACGACCATCAAGACCGGCCACACCACCACCAACTACACCGACACCGCCGTGACCAACGGCGTGGCCTACTACTACGTCATCGCCGCCTGCAAAATCGGTGCCGCGTTCACCGATTCTGACGAGGTTTGCGCCACGCCCGCCGTGCCGAGGTTAATCGGCAGCGGAGCGATGTCCGACGGATGGTTCTTGTAGTAACCAATCGTGAGCGTGCAGCCCTGCGCGACCGGCGTGCAGGTGACGGTGGTGCTGACGGAGACCGCCATCGTCACGTCCGCAGCGCCGGGCGGATGGCCGATGGCGGTGGCGGTGTTGACGAGCGTGCCGGAGTAGCTGGCCGGGATCACGTAGGTCTTGGTGAAGCAGAAGCCCTGGCCGGGGCTGACCGGCGTCTGGTGGAAGACTTGTCCGCCGAGGAGCGGGTCTTGCACTTCGAGGCCGCCATAGACGCAGGTGTTGCCGGTGTTGGTCACGCAGAAGGTGTAGGTGATGGTGTCACCGCACTTGGCCGTGGCCGGGCCGGTCATCTTGATGAACACGCTGGGGGCCGTGCCGCTGTAGCCGAAGTTCACGCCGGACTTGTTCTGGCCCGCCGTGAGGGCGAAGCAGTTCTTGTTATCCAACGTGCTGTCGGGGTCCACGGTCTGGGCGTAGCTCGCCATCGGCGTCACGACCACGCAGTAATTGCCGGCGGCAATGTTCGTGAAGCAGTAGTTGCCAGACGCGTCCGTGGTCTTCGTGGCGATGACCGCGCTGGTCGCGCTGTTCTTGAGCGTGACGGTCCAGCCGCCGAGGCCGGACTCGCCGGTCAGGCTGCCGTTCCGGTCGCAATCGCGCAGCACCGAACCGCAGATGCTACCGGTGGCGGGCGGGTTCGTGACGCACACGCCGCGCGTGCAGAACTCGAGGAGGCGAATCTTGACCTGATCTTCCGGCGTCACATCACCGGGCCAGGCCGCGAGGATGATGGCGTTGCCGGAGACTTCGCCCGCGTTCAGGTCCACGGTGCGCGTGCCCACGATGTCGGTGAGGTTGTCCTCGGTGAAGCCGAAGCCGCCGAGCACCGCGTCGCTCAAGTTGAGGTGGTTGTTGAACGGGTCCGCAAAGGTGCCGATCCACGCCGTGATGTCGCTGTCCGAGACCACGTAGCCGAGGCTCGCGCTGTTCAGCACCACGGGCTGGGAGAACTCGAAGAGGACGTAGTTGTCGCGGTCAATGTTGTCCATCGTGTGGCTGTTGCCGCTGCCGTCGCCTTCGGAGCCGTCGGTCACGCCGAGACCGCCGCCGTACTGGCCGAGGAAGGCCGTGGACCAGGCGCCGCCGGCGCCCTTGACGCGGCTGAAGGCGCTGGCCTTCACCGACACGCCATTGATCGTGAAGGTGCGGATGTTGCCCGCCGTGCCCGAGAGCGAGCTGCTGCCTTCGAGGTTCAAGGTGCTGCACACCTGGCCGCCGCCGCAGGTCGCGGTGTAACTCACGGTGCGCGCGGGCGACGTGTTGCAGCCGTCGGTGGCGGTGATGGTGAAGACGCGATTCGTCGAGCAGGCCGTGCCGCTGTCCACATGCGTGACGTTGATGGTGACGGTGCCGCAATTGTCGCTCGCCGTGACTTGGGATTTGATCGTGGCGTCGGACGGAAGCGCGACGCAGCCGATTTCGCCGCCGGTCGGGACGCTGTTGATGACCGGCGCAGTGGTGTCGCGCACGGTGAGAATCTGGCTGTTGGTCACGGCGTTGCCGCAGGTGTCGGCGGCTTTCCAGCGGCGGGTGATGGTGTAGTTGCAGCCGGAGCCGTTGGTGATCGCGCCGAGGTAGGTGACGACGGGATTCGCGGAGCAATTATCCGTGGCGCTGGCGTTGCCGGGCGCGGGGATGGCGCTGCATTCCACCGTGGCGTTGGCGGGCACGGTGAGCACGGGGGCGGTGATGTCGCGCACGGTGATGACCTGGCTGTTGGTGACGGCGTTGCCGCAGGCGTCCGCCGCTTTCCAAGTGCGCGTGATGACCGAGCCGCAGCCAGAGGCGTTGGTCGTTGCGCCGAGGTAGGTCACCACAGGGTTCGCATCGCAAATGTCCGTGGCGCTGGCGTTGCCGACGGCCGGGACGGCGCTGCATTCCACGGTGAGGTTCGCCGGCACGGTGAGCACCGGGGCCGTGGTGTCGCGGACGAGAATGGTCTGGGAGTTCGTGACGGCGTTGTTGCAGGAGTCGGTCGCCTTCCAGGTGCGGACGAGCGAGTAGCTGCACGCGGGGTTCTGCCCGTCCACGCGGGTTTCGCCGAGATACTCGACGATGACGTTCGTGTCGCAGGCATCAGAGCCAGTGGCGCTGCCGACGAGCGGGATGGCGTTGCATTCCACCGTGGTGTTCGCGGGCACGGTCAGGACCGGCGTGACGTCTTCAAAGACGGTGATGGTCTGCGTGCAGTAGTTCGTCACGCCGCAGGCATCCGCGATGGTCCAGGTGCGGGTGATGATTTTGTTGCACGCGTTGATCACGTTGCTCGCGTCGGAGTAGGTGATGCTCGCGGGCAGGCACTCGGGCGCGCCGGTGTAGGTCGGCTTGCCGAGCGCGGGATTCACGTCCGGGTCCAGCGACCCGCCGCAACGCACGGTGGTGTCGGGCGGACACTCGTACGAGGGCGGGGTCACAAAAAAGTGCGCGTCCAGCCCCGTCCGGCCGGAAGCGGCATGAGTGATTTGCAGTTCAATGGTGATGGCATACGGCGACGTGGCGCTGATCACCCCGGGCGTGGCGCCGGAGAAAACGCCGCCGGTGAACGGCCCTTGGCTGGCGATCAGCGTGCCCTTGCCAAACGGCGTGTTCGCGTAATCCACAAACGTCCGCACGTTCACCGACCCGGCCGTGTTGCCGCCGATGTTGGCGGTGGCCGGGCCGGAGCCGGTGTATTCGGTTTCGGTCAGTTCGACCGTCAGCACCCCGCCGCTCTCGGAGGAGATGTCGTAACTGTTCAAATCAATGTCCGGCTGCGCGGCGCTGCCGAGCGCGGGCTTGGTGACGCCGGTGTTGACCGTGATCAGCCACTGGCTGCCCACGGGGCCGGAGTAGGAGACGACGCCGAGCGTCGGGTCGGCGTCATCGATTCCCTGGTCGATGATGATGATGGTCCCGGCGGGCGTGCCGTCGGAGACGCGGAGTTGCATGGTGGCCGAGGCGGGGATGGCCGCCGTGGCTAAGGCCGCGCACAAGGCGGCGCATTTTAAGGCTCGGTTCATAGTTTTTTTCTTTCTGATTACGGACTGCGTTGTCTGCGTGCGTTTTGTGTCCCCAACTCGTCCGGTCTTTTTCGATCCGGGCGATGCAGCCACAAAACTTGCGGAGCAATGCCGGGCATCCTTTCACAACCGGCGGCCCGCGCGCCATTCGTGGAAGCTCCCGGACGGGGGTAGGTGAATTACGGGACAGCCCCGGCGGGGATGCACGGAGGCGGATGGCTCGATTGTGAGGGAAAATGCGGCGGGCGCAAAATGCTGAAGACACCGGCACCCAAAACGAGACACCAGTTTCAGAGGGCCAACGGCCAGGCGGGAGGAGGCAATCCAGCGGGTGAGGTGCGGAGGGGGGGGGGGCAGGGCCGACGACCGGCGAGTCGCGAAAGAATCAGCCACGGTCTGGTGCTGGATCAGCACCGTCCCGCGAGGCGGGGAGTTTTTCTCCCCAGCCCCATCAGGCCGCCACTTCTTCGACCTTGCGCGTGCGCGGCTGCACGTCCGGCACCGCCGCGCCGCGCGCCTGCGGGAAACTTACCTTCGAGCGCAGCAGCAGCGTGCCGAGCAGCAAATCCGCCAGCGGCAGCACCACGTTGAAATTCTTGTGCATGTACCGGTGATGCAGCAGGTGATGGCCGTTCAGCCGGAAGAAAATTCCCGAGCGCTCGACATGCCGCTGCCTCGGCAGGTGCATGCACCAGTGCAGATATTCGTAGGCCGTGAAATAGACGGTGAAAGCCAGGGCCGCCCCGCAGAGCACGCCCCACTTGTGCGAGAGCATGGAGAAGATGAAAAACGGAATCATGCCCGTCGCGACAATCGCCGGCCCGTTCCACCACGCCATCGGAATGGTTTTTTTGTCGTGGTCGTGCTTGAGATGATAGCTGTGGTCGGCGCGAAAAATATGGTGATGAATGAGCGCGTGCTTTTCAAACGGATAGCGCCAGCCCAGCGAGGGGCGGTGCATGAAGAAGCGATGCAGCGTCCACTCGAAGAAAGTCCCGACCACAGTGCCGGCCAGAACGCCGACGCCAACCCAGAAGAAAAAAAGCAGCATGATAAATAGTTATTCCAACACGGACATTTTTAACGCAGGCGATAAGTAATGCGCGCCTTGCTCAAATCATAGGGCGACATTTCTATCCGCACCCGGTCCCCGGCGGTCAGGCGGATGAACCGCTTCCGCATCTTGCCGGAGATGTGCGCCAGCACCTCGTGTTTATTGTCGAGCAACACTCGGAACATCGTGCCAGGCAGCACGACGCTCACGGTTCCTTCCACTTCTATCGCTTCTTCAGCCATAAAAATATTTCCCAGCTGTTTGCCGGGTCAGAAATTGCGCCAGTCGAATACGGGAACAACCCGCTTGGAACAAGCCTGTTCTTGGAAAAAGAAGCCGTTTTCCTGCCGGTTCGGGCCTCCTTCACCACCGCTGGTTTGCTGTCGTGCGTGCGGAACGTGACAGCCCTGAAGTGCTTTGCAAATTTTCCCGGCCAAAAACACCGGCCATATTTTGCTCTTGTTCCCTGCAATAACGCGGCTGGAAATTCAACGCCTTGCAGCAAAAGAAAAAAACGGCAGCAGCAGAGAAATCCGACGGGGCTACCTCATCGCTGAAATTCCGCCTCGTCATCGCCTACGACGGCACGAGCTACCAAGGCTGGCAGGTGCAGAAGACCGGTCTCGGCGTGCAGCAGCGTGTCGAGGAGGCGTTGCAGAAATTGTTTCCCAACGCGGGACGTGTCCACGGTTCGAGCCGCACGGACACGGGCGTTCACGCGCTCGGCATGGTCGCGCATGTGGAGATTCCCGCCACCGAGTTCCGCATGGAGGTGCGCAAACTCGCCCTCGCGCTGAATGCCTTTCTGCCGTTCGATATCCGCATTCTCTCCGCCGGGCGCGCGCGCCCGGATTTTCACGCGCGCTTTCACGCCGCCGGAAAACAGTATCGCTACGCCATCTGGAATTTCCCGGCGATGAATCCGCTGCTCCGCGCGCAAGCCTGGCATGTGCCGCAGCCGCTGGATGTCGCCGCGATGCGCCGGGCCGCGCGCGTGTTCGTGGGCAAACATGATTTCAAATCCTTCGCCGCCAATCGCGGCTACGAAATGGAAACCACCGTCCGCACCGTCACGCGCTGCGAACTGCGGCGCAGCGGGCGCACCTTCACCGTCATCATCGAAGGCGACGGCTTCCTCTACAAAATGTGCCGCGGCATCGTCGGCACGCTCGTGCAAGTGGGGCAGGGGAAGTTCACCCCCGACGATGTGCAGGCCATGCTCGCCGCCCGCGATCGCCGCCTCGCCGGCATGTCCGCGCCCGCGCTGGGCCTGGTCTTGTGGAAAGTCTTCTACAAAAAAAATGTTCGGAAGGAGTGAGCATCATCCGCACTCGCGAACCTTCAACCTTCAACTTTTAACCTGCAACCCCTCCGCCATGCACCTCGTCCTCGTCGAACCAGAAATCCCGCCGAACACCGGCAACGTCGCGCGTCTCTGCGCCGCCACGCGCACCACGCTGCACCTCATCGAACCGTTCGGCTTCAAGCTCGACGACGCGCAGCTCAAACGCGCCGGCATGGATTACTGGCAGCATGTGGACTGGCGGCGTTGGAAAAACTGGACTGAGTTCGCCGCCAGCGTGCCGCCCGATGCCCAGTTGTGGTTCATTGAATCCGGCGGCGCGCGTCACTATGCCGAGGTGAAGTACGGCGCGAATGATTACCTCGTCTTCGGTCGTGAGACAGCGGGTCTGCCCAAGTCGTTGCTCGGAGCGAATCGTGAACAGTGGCTTCGCATCCCGATGTTCAATACTGAGGCGCGCTCGCTGAACCTCTCGAACTGCGCCGCCCTCGTCCTCTACGAGGCGCTACGCCAGCAGGGATTCACGAACGAGGGCGCGCCGTGAAGGCGAGCCTCCGAAAAACCATTCTCTCAGCACCCTCCAGATTGCCCTTTGGAATTCCCCTGCCGTCACCCCTATCCTGCGCCCGATGATTCGCTTCGGCTCGCTTGAGTTGAAATCCAATTTGTTCCTGTCGCCGCTCGCCGGCTACACGAACCTGCCGTTCCGTCTCGCCGTGCGCGAAGTCGGCGGACTCGACCTCGCCACCACCGACCTCGTCAACGCCCGCTCGCTCCTCGAAAAAAATCCCAAGGCCTTCAAGCTCATCGAGACCTGTCCCGCTGATCGCCCGCTGGCCGTGCAACTCTTCGTCTCCGTGCCCGAGGAAATGCGCGACGCCGCCGTGGTGCTGGAACAGCGCGGCATTTCGTCCGTCGATATCAACATGGGCTGCCCCGTGAAGAAGGTCTGCAAGGTCGGCGGCGGCTCGGCCATGATGACCGAACTCGACAAGACCGCCACCCTCGTGCGCGGCATGGTCGAGGCCGTGAAAATTCCCGTGACCGCCAAGATGCGCCTTGGCTGGGACGACGACAACATCACCGCGCCCGACCTCGCCCGTGCGTTGGAGGACGCGGGCGTCGCCGCCATTTTCGTTCACGGACGCACGCGCGCGCAGGGCTTCACCGGCACGGTGAATCTTGCCGGCATCCGCCTCGTTGCGCAGGCCGTGCGGCACATCCCCGTCATCGGCAACGGCGACGTGACCACGCCGCAGGCCGCGCGCAAAATGCTCGATGACACCGGCTGCGCTGGCGTGAGCATCGGGCGCGGCGCATTCTACAACCCGTGGATTTTCACCCACACCCGGCACTATCTCGACACCGGCGAGTTGCTGCCCGAACCGAGCTTCGACGAGCGCGTGCGCGTGATGTGCCGCCATCTTGATCTGATGATGGAAGTCTTTGGCGAGGAGCACGGCTGCCGGATGTTCCGCAAAGTCGCGCCGTGGTACACGAAGCGGTTCGGCCCATCGAGCGTGTTCAACAAGCGCGTGGTGCTGCTGCATTCCCGCCCCGAGTTTCACGAGATTCTCCGCGACTACATCGCGTGGCGCGCGCAGTTCCTGGATGCGCGCGGCGAACTGCTGCCGCGCTACCAACTCGCCCCGATGGTCGCGTCCTTCATGCAGGACCAGCCCGCCGCCGCCGCGCGCGAATCCATCCCCGTGCCGCAGGGGCCGGTGGAAGTGTGGTGAGGTAATGATGGAGCGCGGGTTTTCCAACCCGCAGCAACTTGGAATGGAGAGCGGTGTCCGGAAGTTCCTGCGCCCTCTGCTTGCGAACATTGCTGCGGACTGGAAAGTCCGCGCTCCGTCGCTTCCGTCATGTTCGAACAGTACCAAAAACTACGAAGTGGTGATCTCAGTCCCGGCCCGCGCTGCTTCCAGCACCCGTCCGACGCGCCGGGCCAGTTCCTGCGGGCTGAACGGTTTGGTCAGGAAATCCGCCGCGCCCGCCGCCAGGCTGTTCAGCCGCGCCATCTCCCCCGCCGCCGCTGTGACCATGATCACCGGGATGGATTTCGTCGCCGCCTGCGAGCGCAACACCTCGCACACCGACAATCCGTCCAGGCCGTCCATCATCACATCCAGCACCACGAGGTCGGGCTGAAAACGCCGGGCCTGGATCAATGCCTCCAGCCCGTTGCTGGCGGCGATCGTGTCGTAGCCGCGCGTGCGGAGGTTGAAGGAGATCAGCTCCACCACGTCCGGCTCGTCATCCACCACGAGAATTTTTGGTCGCATGATGAATGATTTCGCCCGCGCGGGTGAGGAAACCAAGACAGCCCGGTGAAGGCCGCGTGACAATTTTTCCGGGAAGGCCGCGCCGCGTCAGCCGGTCAGCGCGGGCCTGCGGTCACGTAGGGCGCGACTTTCTCGCGCAACTGCTCGGTGGTCAGGTCGCCGCTGAAGATGTTCGTGCCGATCATGAACTGCGGCATGTTCCCGTTCTTGTATTCCAGCGCGCTGATTTCAAAGAGGCGCATCGAGGCGGCCAGAGTTTTTTCCACCAACGCATTCGTCAGCGCCCGCGTCAGCGCTTCCGCGCCGACGAGTTGAACCGCTTTGTTCGTGGCGTCCGCGAGCGGCGGCGGCGTGGCCGGCGTGAAGACCCAGTCGTCGTAAGCTTTGATCGCGTCCGGCTTCGCCAGCGCGACCGCGAGGCCGAGCCGCGCGTATTGGCAGGCGTTGATCTGCTTGGGGTGCGTGCGCTTGATGAGGGAATTGCACTGCGCGTCCAGCGGCATCGGCAGGCTGATCACCGCGAGGCGGTCACCAAAACTTTTTTGCACCGCCTCCACGCGCTCGTGCATCTCGCGACAGTGGCTGCATGTGTAGTCGAACAAACTGATCAACTGTTGCGGTGCGTTCGGCGAACCCCACAAGGGCATTTCCGCGAGATTTAATTTCACGCGCCCGCCAAACACTTCGAGCACGCGCGCAGCGGGCGCGGATGGTGTGGAGGGGACGGGCTGCGTCGTCCCGGGCATCACCGTCACGGAGTAAGTTTTTCCCGGCGCGAATGTTTGCGCCACCCCGAGCGCGGCCACGGCCACGAGGGCGAGCGCGGAACATTTGACCAGCCGGTCGCTCGACACGCCGGGGTCTTTCTCGCGCCGCTCGCGCGCCTCGGAGACCGGCACGCGCAGGAGCAGCAGCACCGCCGCGACTGCGCCGCACGCGTGCGCCGTGAGGCACCACGGGCAGTAGCGTTGCAGCACGAAGACTTGCAAGGCCGTGAACCACAGCGCCGCGCCCAGGATCATGACCGCGCCAGGCACGATAATTTCCCACGCGCCGCGCCGCTGCTTGACCGTGGATTTTGCGCCGCAGGAAAACGTGGTGAACAGCAGCGCCAGATCAACCATCAGCGCCAGCGCGCTCACGGGCAGGCCGAGGACGTAAGCCCAGCGCGATTGCAACACCGCGTCGCACGACGAACCGGTGCCGCAGCCCGCGACCTGTCCGTGGCTCAACGACACGGCGAGCAAGTACCCGGAGACTCCCGCCGCCGCGAGCAGCAGCAAACGGATGGTCTTCGCCGCGCCACCGCGCAGAAAGCCGTCCCGAGTTGTGGGTTTCATCGCGCGAACGCTAGCGAGGCCGGGCGTGGACGAAAATCGAAATTCTCCGCCGTCCCCGGAGCGCGGGCTTTCCAGCCCGCAGCAATGTGAAACGTAGAGCGGCGTCCGCAAAT
>JANNGC010000364.1:0-1822 GCA_031380445.1 Pedosphaera sp. | reverse complement strand
GTGAATCGGGCGCTCGGCGGGTGTGCATGTCTCTTAGGTGGGCCTCCAGGGAAGGATTAAAATCCACGGCCCGGTGCTCGTGGTTCTTGGCCAGCCCGTCCGCCCCGACGGTGAGTTGCTTGCGCTCGAAATCCACATCCTCCCAGCGCAACCGGAGCGTCTCATCGCGACGTGATCCGCAGAACGCCATGAGTTTCAAGTAGTCGCTGAGTTGCTGGCCATTTTTGGACACGTCCATGCCGGCCAGGCAAATGGCCTCGACTGTCACGAGTGGCACGAGTGCGCGCTTCTTGGTCACGGTTTTGAGCGGCCTCATGTTGGCCATCGGGAGCGATTTCAGCAGCCCGTCCTCGCGGGCTTTCTTCAGCACATTGCGCAGAATGATGATGTCCAGATTGACCGTCCGCGCCGCGATGTTCGCCCCCTGACGCTTGGCCACATAGGCGTTGATGTGGAGCGGGCGGATTTGGTCCAGGCGCAGGTGTCCGATGTGCTCGTTCCACTTCTTCATTCCGCACTTTTCCTTTTCAATGGTGCTGGCCCGCTTGGTGTCCTTCGCCATCGCCAGAAAGGCAAAATACCGCTCGGTGTATTCCTCCAGCTTCGGAGTCCGCTTCAGCACCGGGAGGCGGTTTTCGTCCCGCTGGTTGCGAAGCTTGAAGAGTTCCTTTTGCGCTTCTGGCACCGTCGCCGCAGCCAGACGGACGCGCCTGGTCTCCTTGCGCCCCTCGTCGTCCTCAATGGTGAGACGGGCATAGAAGCCACCGTTACGTTCCCAGAGTCCCCGGATTGGCTGCTTGCGCCCGTCTAAAACCCTCTGATAGCTTGCAGCGGGCTTTTTATGCGAAGTGACGCTCTTCAGTTCCGTGGTGTTGCCGTGCGTTTCGGGGTCGTTCATAACCCGAAAGTGGCACAAAAAGTGGCACAACGTCAAGTGCGAGGGTCGCTATTTGCAATAAATGCCCAATAAAACAGTGTTGCCGGTGTGGCGAAATGGCAGACGCACAGGACTTAAAATCCTGGGGCCCTAAAAAGCCGTGTGGGTTCGAGTCCCACCACCGGCACCAACTCAATCGCGACGGTGCGCCCGGTACTGATTCACGTCTTCGATTTTTGTGGCTTGCGGAATATGTAGTGGGACACCAGCCATTCCTCGCCGCCGGCGCAGCCCCACAGTTCAGCGCAGGCCATATAGAACACACGCCAGTACACCCACCACTTCGTCTCGTCCGCCGCGCCGTAGGTTTGCGCGAAGAGCGGGCGGATCTCCGCCTCGTGCGCGTTCATATTCGCGAGCCACGCTTCGGCGGTCTTCTGGTAATGCGTGCCGTTGACGCGCCAGTGATTTTCCAGCGCGAGGTCTTTCTGAAAATACGTCAGCAAGTCGTCGCTGGGCATGATGCCGCCGGTGAAGAAGTAGCGCGCCATCCAGTCGGACTCATCTCGCGCGACAAAGTGGTAGGCGTATTCGCGGTGCGTGAAGATGTGGACGAAGAGCAGGCCGCCGGGCTGAAGCCAGCGGCTGATGTTCGCGTGGAGGTGCTCGTAGTTCTTCATGTGCTCGAACATCTCGACCGAGACCACGCGGTCGAAGCGTTCGTCGATGTCGAACCGGTTCATGTCGCAGGTGATGATGCGGAGATTCTTCAACCCGCGTTTTTGGATTTCGGAATCAATGTGTTGCTTCTGCGTGGCGGAATTGGAAACGCCGGTGATGCTTGCGTTCGGATAATTCTCCGCGAGCCAAAGCGAGAGCGAACCCCAGCCGCAGCCGAGTTCGAGGATGCGCAGGCCATCGGCGAGTTGCGCACGCGCGCAGGTC
>JANNGC010000339.1:0-2075 GCA_031380445.1 Pedosphaera sp. | reverse complement strand
GTGATGAATAAACCATCCACGCGCCGCGTGAGCATCCGGCGGATGCACGATTCCTCGCGCGAAGTCTGGTTGAGCGACTGCGCGAAGATCAAATCGTAGCCCAGATCGTGCGCGCGCTCCTCCAGCGCCATCACGATGCGCGCGTAAATCGGATTCGTCGCTGCCGAGAGGATGAGGCCGAAGAGCTTCGACTTGCCGCTGCGCATGAGCTGCGCCGAGAGGTCGGGGACGTAGCCCATCTCGTTCGCGAGTTGGTGGATGCGCGTGCGCATCTCCGCCGAGATGTCCTTCTTGTCGCGCAGCGCCTTCGACACGGTCATGATGGAAACGCCCGCGCGCGCCGCGATGTCTTTCAGCTTGACCATGCGTTTGAAATCAGATGTTCGATCCGCTCCAGTGCAGCTTCTGCCGCAACGTCTGGAAAAATGAACTGCCGCGCAGCCGCAGCAGCCGCACTGCGTGTTTGCTCTTCTTCACCTGCACAAAGTCGCCCGTGTCCAACGGCATCTGCACCTGGCCGTCCGCCGTCAGAATCGTGTCCACGCGCTCGCTTAACACCGTGACCTTCACCACCGAGTTCATCGGGACAATCACCGAGCGGTTTGACAGCGTGTGCGGGCAGATCGGCGTGAGCGTGAAAACATCCGCGTCCGGACTCACCACCGCACCGCCCGCCGCCAGCGAGTAGGCCGTGGAGCCGGTGGGTGAGCTGATGATCAATCCGTCGCAACGGTAGCGCGTGAGTTCTTCCTCGCCCACGGTCACGCCGAGTTGAATCAAGCGCGAGGTCGCACCACGGCTGATCACGAAATCATTCAGCGCGAGTTCGGAAATCCTTTTGCCCTGGCTCTGACCGGTGGCCTGGATGAGCGGGCGGGACTCGATGCGGAAATCGCCGGCCCAGATTTGCTCCAGCGCCGCCGCCAGTTCGTGGGCCTGAATCGCGGTGAGGAAGCCCAGTCCGCCGACCTTCACGCCGAGG
This sequence comes from Pedosphaera sp., assembly GCA_031380445.1. Taxonomy (GTDB): domain Bacteria; phylum Verrucomicrobiota; class Verrucomicrobiia; order Limisphaerales; family SIBH01; genus JANNGC01. The sequence continues at coordinate 1,093 of JANNGC010000339.1, read as the reverse complement.
ATCAGCGTCTTCAATCCCGCGAGGTCGCGGGCCACGCGCAGCATGGTGCCGTCGCCGCCGAAGACGAGAACGAGGTCCACCTTCTCGGCGAGCGCGCGGTAGTCGGGAACGGTGGTGCATTTCAGTCCGGCGAGTTTGGCGGTGGCGTCGTCGCAGAGGAGCTTGCGCCCGCTGCCCTCGATGAGCCGCGCCGCGTTCTGCACCAGCGTGCGGCCGGAGGTTTTGCCGGAGTTCGCCAGCAGTCCCACGCTGCGGATTTTGTCAGCCGTGCTTTTCAATCAATACGAGAAATTCTTTGTTGCCCGCCGGGCCGAGCAGCGGCGATTCCGTTACTCCGCGCCATTTCACTTCCGCCATTTTGCCCACGAACTCTTCCAGTTCCCGCAGCACCCGCGCATGAACTTCCGGGTCCGTGATCACGCCCGCGCCGCGATCCGCCTCTTCCTTGCCGGCTTCGAACTGGGGCTTGATGAGCGCGACGACGTTACCCAAGGGCCGCACCAATGCAATCGCGGGCGGCAAAATCTTCCGCAACGAAATGAACGAGCAGTCAATGACCACGAGATCGGCGGGAGAAAACGGCTGGGCGAATTGCGTTGGCGTCAGCGTGCGCGCGTTGGTCTTTTCCATCACGACGACGCGCGGGTCTTGCCGCAGTTTCCACGCAAGCTGTCCCTGGCCGACATCCACGGCGAAGACGCGCGCCGCGCCGCGTTGCAACAGACAGTCCGTGAAGCCGCCGGTGGACGCGCCGAGATCGATGGCGGTGAGTCCTTGCACTTCGAGGTGAAAAAATTCCAGCGCGTGCTCCAGCTTGTGCCCGCCGCGACTGACGAACTTGTCGCCCGCTGTCAGTTCCACGCAGTCCGCGTCGCGCACGCTTTCGCTGGCCTTGGCCGCGACGTGTCCGTTCACGCGCACCGCGCCGGCCATGATGGCGCGCTTCGCCTTCTCGCGGCTTTCACACAAGCCGCGTTCCACGAGAATTTGATCCAGCCGCGCCCGCACGCGCGCGACGCTGCCACAGGCGGGTTGAGAGTTGAAAGTTGAGAGTTGAGTGGAGTCTGGAGCGCGGCCTTCAGGCCGCTTCAAT
>JANNGC010000279.1:0-3179 GCA_031380445.1 Pedosphaera sp. | reverse complement strand
GGGAAGTGAAGGAACGCTTCTATGAGATCGGTTCGCACGCGGGGTTGGAGGAGTTGAACGTCTTGCTCGCGGTTCCGAAAAGTAATCAGTGAGACAGTAATCAGTAATCAGTTCTGCAAAGCGGTGCTCACTGTTCACTGATTACTGTTTCACTGATTACTTTTTTTTCCTACGTTCCGCGCGCATGAGTTTCACCCAATCGTATCTCGAAGAAACGCAGAAGGTCGTCGCCGGCCTGGATGTCGCGGCCATTGATAAAATGGTGGATGAACTGGCGCGCGTGCGTGAACGCGGCGGGCGGCTCTTCATCCTCGGCGTCGGCGGCAGCGCGGGCAACGCCGGCCACGCCGTGAACGACTTTCGCAAAATCTGCGGCTTCGAGGCCTACGCGCCCACCGACAACGTCAGCGAACTCACCGCGCGCACGAACGACGAGGGCTGGGCCACGGTCTTCAGCGAATGGCTCAAAGGTTCCCGCGTGAACAGCAAGGATGCGTTGCTCATCTTCTCCGTCGGCGGCGGCAATTTGGAAAAGAACGTCAGCCCGAATCTCGTCAGCGCCATTCAGCTCGCCAAGCAAGTGGGCGCGAGCGTGCTCGGCATCGTGGGCCGCGACGGCGGTTACACCGCAAAGGAAGCGGACGCCTGCGTTATCGTGCCGACGGTGAATCCCGAACACGTCACGCCGCACTCGGAGGCGTTCCAAGGCGTGGTCTGGCACCTCTTCGTCTCGCATCCCAAGCTCAAGGTGAACCGGACGAAGTGGGAAGGGACGAAGTAATCCGCCCGCCGGAGCCGACGTGCGGAGGCTCGAAATGAAACCGAATGGATCAGCGTCTTGTGACCTCGACTCCTGCTCAACGCGCCGTCTTCCTCGACCGCGACGGCGTGATCAACCGCGCTCTCACGCGCGACCAGAAGCCTTACCCGCCCACGAGTCTTGCCGAGTTTGAAATTCTCCCCGGCGTGGCGGAAGCCTGCCGTCTCTTGAAACGCGCGGGCTTTCTCCTCGTCGTCGCCACGAACCAGCCGGATGTCGGACGCGGCACGATGACGCAATCCACCGTCGAGGAACTGCACGCGCACATGCGCCGCGAACTGCCGCTCGACCGCGTGGAAGTTTGTTATCACCCAGGGCAGGGGAAGTCTGACTGCGACTGTCGCAAGCCCAAGCCCGGCATGTTGCTCCGCGCCGCGCGCGAACTGAACATTGACCTCGCCGCGAGCTGGATGGTCGGCGACCGCTGGCGCGACATAGACTGCGGCCACGCCGCCGGCTGCCGCACCGTCTTCATTGACTACGGCTACGACGAGGCGCTGAAGCAGCCGCCGGATTTTCGCGTGAAAGATTTGTCGGAAGCGGCGCGGATTATTCTGGGCGCTTCTGCCCGGTAGGCCCGTTCCCACGCTCTGCCGTTAAACGCCGAGCCAGTTCAAAACAGCTTCGGCCCGTCCACGATGCTGCGGAGCAGCCGCTTCGCCTTGCGCGGCCAGATGAAGATGGCGGCCACCCCGGCCACGACGATGGCGAGTTCGGGGCTGGGCATTGGCTTGGCCGGAGCCACACCCGCCGGCACCACCGCCGCACTGGATGCTTCTGGCTGGATCACCCGCGACAGAAGGTCGTGACGGGGGAAGGACTCACTCAATGCCACCTCGACCAGACTGCGACAGGAAGGCGAAGACGAACTGACCGCGAGGGGGAGCGAACCGACCGAGACAAACCATTCCGCCGGATTCAGGAAACGCAAACTCTCTGCGCCTGATGAATGTTCAAACGTCAGCATGGAGAAAAACCTTTCCCCAGAATGGTTCAACGAACGTGACTAGCTGTTTTGCGCGGCCGGCCTGTTCCGCAGCCGCCGCACGACCTGCGTGCCGCAAAAAATCGCACCGAAGATGAGTCCGGCCCAAGTGGTGGGTTCGGGGACGGCGGTGATTGTGAAGTCGTCCACCGCCATGATGGCGTCCGCCCCGGTGTTATTCGCATCCAACCAACGAAACGCGATGAATTCTCCCGCGTTGAGGGTGACGGCCAAGTTGCCTGAGATGGTGGCGAAGTTGCCGCTGGCGTTGCCATCGCGTGCCGCTGCCGTAGTTAGACCGGCATTCAACTCGGTCATGTCCAAGGCGTCGAAATCAATCCAAGTGGCCGCCGAAGTGTCCATTGAGATTTCCGAAGTCACGATGGCATACTGAAAATTCCACACTTCGACTCCGGCGTTGTCGCCCGAACGCCAGTTTTCGCTCCGGTAGCTGACGGTGAATCCGCCGATGGCACCGCCGGTGTTGTTTTGCACGTTCAATCCAAAGGCCGGAATCACCGTGCCGGAACCCAGCGAGCCTAACGCGCGATCCGTCACGGCATTGACGCCAGCCACGCCCACGTTGCGAATGCCGCCACCGTTTCCCGAGCCGGTGTCGGTCGTCATCGTGGTGATCACCGCATCCGTTGCATCAGTGTCCCACGCGACGAATGGCACTCCCGCCACGGGAAAGGCGGTGCCGGTTGTGTTCAGCCCGTCAAAGTTCTCGGACTTCGTAGTGTCGCCAAAATTGAAAATCAGGGCGCCAGAACAAGGGAGAACAAACCAAACGATGGCCGCAGCGACGAATAGCGGACGGTAATTGAAATGGCCGCGCATGACCCCCGCAGTCAAAACAGTCAGTAGCATCTTCATAATAAATCCTTTGTTCTTCACCGCGTCAGCTTGCACACCGGACTTTCCTTGGCGTCCCGTTACAAAATCGAGCGGAGCTTACCTCCGCACCGGAAGACCGCACCGCACAATGCCGTGACGAATGCGGGACGAACCCGTCGCGGCCATTTCCTGATGACCGCGCGCGCCGTTCCGCGCGACCGGCCCGGAAGGAAAACTTTTCATCACGCCGCCCGCGCGCTGGCCAGACGCGTTCCGTCCACGCCCGAATGTCGCGGGCTAAAAATGAAACGTCATCATGGCGTCGGCTCATGCGATTGATAGATCAGTGGAGTGGCTCAGGCGTGGGCTGTCCTTGGTCTGACCGCGCTCCGGCAATCGACATGCAAGCAACGTGCCGAGCCGTCCCCAGCCTCGGCGGCGCGTGGTGAACCTGCGTCGGAAGGAGCGCGGACCGCCGAGTCCGCGTGTTTCAGATCACCGCCTAGTCGCGCTCCGGTTCGTCCGCAGGAACACGCG
>JANNGC010000255.1:0-13201 GCA_031380445.1 Pedosphaera sp. | reverse complement strand
GCGGCGCATTCCGTCCTTCACGCGCTGATAGACCTGCTGCTGATCGCGGCGCGATTTCATGTCAATGAAGTCGAGCACGATGAGTCCGCCCATGTTGCGCAGGCGCAACTGACGGGCAATTTCCTCCGCCGCTTCCAAGTTCACTTTCAAGATCGTGGTGTCCTGATCCTTGCTGCCCTTGTGCCGTCCGGTGTTCACGTCAATGGCCACGAGCGCCTCGGTTTCATCAATGACGATGTAGCCGCCGCCTTTCAGCATGACCTGCCGTGAGAAGGTCGTCTCCAACTGCTTGGTGATGTTGAAGCGGTCGAAGATGGGCTGGTGCTCGGCGTAATGCTTCACCTTCGCCTGGGAACGCTTCGAGATGCGCCCGATGATTTCCTGGATGCGGTCGAAGGCCGCCTGGCTGTCCACCACGATGCGCTCGACTTCTTCCGTGAGGAAGTCGCGCACGGTGCGCTCGATCAAATCCGGCTCCTGGAACACGCAGCTCGGCGACGGCCCGTTCTGAATTTTCTCCTGAATCCCGCGCCACTCTTCGAGCAGCAGCGCGAGGTCGCGCACGAAATAACGCTTCTGCTGCCCTTCGCCGACGGTGCGCATGATCACGCCCATGCCTTCGGGGATTTCCAACTCGCGCAGGATGCGCTTGAGGCGCTGACGTTCCTCCGGGTGTTCAATCTTCCGCGAGATGCCGCTCTTGTCCGAGTTCGGCAGCAGCACGAGGTAACGCCCTGGCAAAACCAGATTCGTCGTCACGCGCGGCCCCTTCGTTCCGATGGGTCCCTTGGTGACTTGGCTGATGATGTCGCTGCCCGGCGGGTAAACGCGCGGGATGTCCTTCTGCGTGATCTTAGGTTTCTCCGGGCGTCCGCGGCGCGGCGCGCGCTCGACGATTTCCACACCGCTGTCGAACTGGTTCGGCACAATGTCCCAGTAGTGGAGGAAGGCGTTCTTCTCGAAGCCGATGTCCACGAACGCGGCCTTCAATCCGTCTTCGAGATTGCGCACGCGCCCCTTGTAAATACTGCCGACGAGACGCTCCTCGGTGTTGCGCTCGATGGTGAATTCCTCCAGTCGCCCTTTCTCCGTCACGGCCACACGCGTCTCGAGCGACTCGGCGTTGATGACGACCTCTTTGTTGCTCGGCTCGACCTTGCGGATGAGGCGCTGGACTTTCTTGATGACTTTCTGCGCGGTCATCTTGATCGCTTCGAGGAGGTTGCGCGGCTTTTGCTCAATCTCCACGGGCTTGAAGTCTTCCTTCACTTCCTCGGGCGTTTCGAGATTCGGCTGGCGATAGCCGCGCTTGCCCTCGTCCGCCGTCTCGACGGGCGCTCCGCTCGGCGGCAGGCCGGCGGCGACATTTTCCGCGCGCTCGATTTCGCCGACGCGCGACTTGTCGAAGATGCGCTGGTTCTGGCCGAGCGTTTCCATCGTGGAATCCGGTTTGGCCTCGATGACGACTTTTTTCGGTTGTGGGTTCGGATTGGGACGGAAACGCATTCCGCCACGACGCCGACGCCCAAAGTTTTTTCCTTCACTCATAATTTTCTATTTTTTAGTAAGACCTTCGATACAGGTAAATGTTTTGCAGGATGCCAATGGCGATCAGGGAACAAAGCACGGAGGAGCCGCCGTAACTGAGCAGCGGCAGCGGCACGCCCGTCACGGGCATCAGCCGGATGTTCATGCCGATGTTGATGAAGATGTGACTGAAGAGCATCGTGACCACACCCACGGCCAGCACTTTGCCGAGGCGGTCGCGCGCCTGGCCAGCGATGCGGACGCCGGTGAACAGCAGCACGGAGTAGAGACCAATCACGATCACGCTGCCCATGAATCCCTTCTCCTCGGCGATGACGGAGAAAATGAAATCGGTGTGCGCCGCGCCGGGCGGCAGAAAGCCCAGCGACGTCTGGTTGCCCTCGCTCCAGCCGCGTCCGGTGAGTCCGCCGGAGCCGACGGAGATGAGCGCCTGGCGTCCCTGATAGGATTTTTCATCCTGCAATTTTTTCGCGGCGATCTTTTGCGCGGGCGTGGCGTTGGGCGGGGCGAAGTCTTTGCCAAAATAAACCAGCAGCCGATGGCGCTGATAATCTTCCAGCTTGACCGTCCACCAGCCCGGCGGTGCGAACAAAATGTCCACGAGGAACAACGCCGCCAGCACGCTGACGATGGAAACGGAGCGGATGATAAACCGGCGCGGCACGCCCGCGACCAGCATCATCAGCAGGCCGGTGGGAATGAAAATCAGCGCCGAGCCGAGGTCCGGTTCTTTCAGGATCAAGATGAACGGCAGGCCGATGAGTCCCAGCGCCTTGAAGAAAATGGACGGGGCGCGCAGTTCCTCGACGGGGCGGCTGAGAAAATTTCCGAACGCAAAGATGAACGCAAGCTTGGCGAACTCGGAAGGCTGAAACAGAAACACGCCGAAATCAAACCACCGCCGCGCGCCACCGCGCATCGTGCCGATGCCGGGAATCAGTACCAACACCAGCAGCACGATCATCAGCCAGTAGCCGATCATGGACCAGCGCGAGAGCGAACGGTAGTCAAGGAAGCAGACGAGGATTGCGGCGCAGATGCCGGAGCAGCACCAGAAAATCTGGCGGAGGAAATACTCCTTGTGCCACGGGATCGAATCCACGATCCGCGCATGCGTGGCGCTGTAGATGAAAAGAACGCTCACGACCATCAGCCCGAGCATGGCGAGCAGTTGGAGCCACTCGATGCGCGGCTGGCGTTCAGTTTGTCCGATGGTGAACATTCAATTTCTCGCCACGGTTGAGCCGCGCCCCGCGTTCCGGTCCCGTTTCTTCAGTGCCTCGTAAATCCCCTTGGCCACCGGGCCGCACGTTTCGCCGCCGGATTTTCCGCTCTGCACCATCACCACCACGGCGTAGCGCGGGTCTTCGTAGGGCGCGTAGGAGGCGAGCCAGTTCATGACATCGGTGTTGCGCCCGGTGCGATCCTCGATCTGCGCCGTGCCCGTTTTGGCGCAGACGCGAAAGCCTTCCACCTTCGCAGAGCGCCCGGTGCCGTCGGCGTCCTCCGTGTCCGCGAGCATGGCGGACTGGACAATTTCCAAGGTGCGCGCACTGACCGGCAACTGCTCGCGAAGGTGCGCGCGCACGCCGCGGCGCGCGGAAAGATCCACGACCTCGTCCTGCGCATTGGTCGCGAGAATCAATTGCGGCCACAGCACGCGGCCGCCATTCGCGACCGCGGCCATCGCGACCGCCATTTGCAGAGGTGTCACCGTCACGTAGCCCTGTCCGATGGAAAGATTCGCGGTGTCGCCGTCGCGCCACGGCAGGCCGCGTTGTTGGAGCCAGTCGCGTGTCGGCAGCGTGGCCCGACTGTCCTGCGCGAGCGGCAGCCCGGTGCGCTCGCCGAAATGCAGCAGCCCGGCCATGCGCAGAATCGCGTCGCGCCCGAGGATCAAACCGTGCTCGATGAAGTAGGTGTTGCTCGAACGCTTGAACGCCCTTCTGAAGTCGTAGTCGCCGGGCGCGGCCGTGTCTTTGATCGGCTGCTGCCCGACGTAAATGATGCCGTGTGCCGGGTCGCGCGGATTGGGCGCAACGCGCACGAGTTGCTGCGTCTGCAGCGTGCCCGCCTCCAGTCCTGCCAGTGCGACGATGGTCTTGAACGTCGAGCCGGGCGCGTAGCCGCCGAAGATCGCGCGGTTCAACATCGGCGTGGTGTTGGTGTCGTGATAGGCGCGGAAATCTTCGCGCGAGATGCCGGGAATCCAGTGGTTCGGATTGAACGTGGGCGCGGAGGCAAGCGCGATGATTTCGCCGGTGCGAACATCGAGCACCACCGCCGCGCCGCGAATGGTCACGGGCCAGACGTGCGGCGCGCGCGCCAGTTCGTATTCCGTCACGCGTTGAATTTCCGCATCAATGGTCAACGTGAGATCGTGGCCGGCCTCGATGGCGGAGATGGTGGTCTCGTTCTGGCGATAGCCGAGGTTGTTGACTTGCACGGATTTGCCGCCGGCCTTTCCGCGCAACACGCTGTCGAGCGAGTATTCCAGACCGGAGAAGCCGCGATAGTCCGGCAGGCGATAATCGAAGTAGGCCAGTTCGCCATCGGACGATTCATCGCTCGCGCGCATGTAGCCGACGACGTGGGCCGCGAGCGTGCCGCGCGGATAATCGCGCACCGGCTGAATCTCCATGTCCACGCCCGGCATCCGCAGCCCGCGCTCTTGCAGGCGCGCGATCTGGGCCGCGTTGAGGCCGGAGAGGATGGGCAGCGGCAGCACCAGGCTGTTGTGGTAGTGACGGTGGAAATTCGTCGCATCGAGCGCGAGGCGCTGGCCGAGAATGTCACCGAGCTGCGCGACGATGTTGCTGGTGACGGTGTAACGCGCGGCCCGGCCCAGCGCGGTTTCTTCGTCGCGCGACAGGCGGCGCAACTGCACCAAGGACGGCTCGTAACCAAACCACGACAGGACTTTTTCCATCGCGCTCGGCGGGCGCTGCACTGCGCCGACGCGGCGCGCGGATTCTTTCGCCGCCTTGTAATTGGCCAGCACGCTCTGCCGCCACGAGCGGTCGCCGAGGTAGAGGCTCACGCTATAGACCGGCTTGTTCTCGGCCAGCACCACGCCGTTGCGGTCCATGATTTTCCCGCGCGGCGCGGGCACGCGCACGGTGCGATAAGACTGGTTGAACTGATCCTCCGCGAACTGCCGCGAGCGCACGACCTGCACCCACCACAGCCCGCTGAGCAGCACGGCCAGCCCGAACGCGATCACCCACGAGACCAGGCGCAGGTGCCGGTCGGCTTTGTTGAGTTGATCGAAGACGAGCATGGTTTAACTCCGCCCTCGCGCGATTTCCCGGTCGGGCCGGTAGTTGGATTCGATCACGCGTTCGTAGCCGAGGACGCGATAGACCTTGTTGAACAGTTGGAAATACACCGGCACGAGCAGGCCGCCGAGCACGGTCATCGCGAGCCATTGCCAGAGCGTGCCCCAGCCGAGAATGGGATCGCCGCCGTACGAAAGAATGATGGCCAGCCCGAGCAGTGGCGCGAAGCCGCTCGCCGCGAAGCCGAGCACGAGTTGCGTGTAGGGCTGGTCGCGCAGGATCAGATGACGGAACTGTTGGATGGCAAAACCAATGACGAAGAGCGGCACGATGGAGACACCCAGCCGGTTTGCCGAGAGCGCGTCGAACCACAGCCCGCCGCACACGGCGAGCAGTGAGACCGTGACGATCCCGGAACTCAGGCTCGCGTAAACCATCAGCGCCGGCAGTAGATCAATCTGCACGCCGATGAGGCGGCGCAATCCGCCGAATGACGACTCCACGAACACCGCGACGAACGCGAGCGCGAGGATGAAGATGGTGTTGAGGGCGCTCATCGCTTTTTTGGTCCAAGGCCCAAGGTCCAAGGTCCAAGGTCAGCGGCGCGCGAGGTCGGGCGACCTTGGACTTTGGACTTTGGACTTTGGACAAAGGTCTTCACGGCATCACCACCCACACGTCGTCCAGCACGCTCATGCGGACGGTCAGTTTCACGCGCGCGACTTGGACGAGGCCGAAGTCCACGGGGCGCACGTCCACGATCTCTCCGATGCGGATGCCTTTGGGAAACAAGCCGCCTTCGTCGCTGGTCACGACCAGTTGGCCGGGCTTCACGGCGGCGGCATTTCGTAAGAAGTTCAATTCCACGATGCTGTCGTCCAGCACGGCGGCGGGGCTTTTGATCACACCTTGATCCACCGGCCGGTTCTGCGCGTCCAGCACGGTGGCGGAGACGGGGCAAGTGGGGTCGCCGAGCAGCACGACACGCGCGCGGGTGTCGCTCACTTCGCTGACGCGGCCCACGAGTCCGTCGGCGGTGCGGACGGGGAGGTCCACACGGAGGCCGTCGCGCTTGCCGAGGTCGATCTGCACGTTGCGCCACCAGTTGGCCGGGTCGCGGGCAATGATGCGGGCGAGCTTGATGTTCAGCCGGGAGGATTGCTTGAAGCCGACTTGCGCGCTGAGATGGGCGTTCTGCCGCTCGAGTTCGGCGAGGCGCGGGAGTTGGACTTTCAGCTCGGCGTTCTCGCGGCGCAGTTGTTCGATCAGCTTGAGCAAATCCTTGCGCGGGACGACGGCGTTGCCCGCCTTCTCGGCGACCTGCTGCCCGGAGCCAGCGAGGCCAAACAACGGGAGGAACAGGCTCCCAATCGCGAGCTTGAACTGCGTGGCCGTGCGTGGTGACAGATTGAGAATGACGAGGGTGACCACCACGACCACGGCCAGGAGGATGTAGTGGCGGCGTCTCATCAGAAATTGCCGCCGGATAAGAACCCGAGGTGGAAGGTGAAAATGAAGCCCAAGGCGCAGCCCGTCGCTCTCCACATTGGAGAGTCCGTCAAAACTTTATGTCGTAGAACATTCACCGCAGTTTCGCGGCGAACGCTGAATCAACTCTTCCCGGCGCTGGTCACCCGTTTCAAGAATTGGAGCTCCTGCAAGACCCGGCCCGTGCCGGTGACGACTGCGGTGAGCGGATCATCGGCAATATGCACCGGCAATCCCGTCTCCTCCGCCACGAGCCGATCAATGCCGCGCAGTAACGCGCCGCCGCCGGCCATGACGATGCCCCGATCCACCAGGTCCGCCGACAATTCGGGCGGGCAGCGTTCGAGGGTGATGCGGACAGACTCCAAAATACTTGAAAGCGGCTCCTGCAAGGCCTCACGAATTTCTTCCGAGCGAATGGACAGGGTCTTCGGCAGACCCGCGCTCAGATCGCGGCCTTTGACATCCATGGTCAGTTCTTGTTCCAGCGGAAAAGCCGATCCGACCCGGATCTTGATCTCCTCCGCCATGCGTTCGCCAATCATCAAGTTGTAGGCGCGCTTCATGTGCGCGACGATCGTCTCGTCAAATTCGTCTCCGCCCACCCGCAGGCTGCGGCTGAAGACGATGCCGGCGAGCGAGATGATTGCGATTTCGCAAGTCCCGCCGCCGATGTCCACGATCATGTTGCCCGCCGGTTCGTGAACCGGCAGCCCAACGCCAATGGCCGAGGCCATCGGTTGTTCGATCAGGTACACCTCGCGCGCACCCGCATGGGTGGCCGAGTCTTTGACGGCACGCTTTTCCACTTCCGTGATGCCCGAAGGAACGGCCACGACGACGCGGGGCGCGATCAGTTTCCGGTGATGCACTTTCTGAATGAAGTGCCGGAGCATCGCCTCGGTGATTTCAAAATCAGCGTTGACTCCGTCTTTCATCGGGCGGATGGCCACGATGTTCCCGGGGGTGCGGCCCAACATGCGCTTCGCCTCTTCACCGACGGCGAGGACGTTGGTGGTGCCGGCTTGAATGGCGACCACGGAAGGTTCACGCAAAACGATGCCCTGATCCCGGACATAGACCAACGAATTGGCCGTGCCGAGATCGATTCCAATGTCATTGGAGAACAGGCTTTTAAGTTGCGCGAACATGAATTGTGCCTACAGGGCGGGGATTCAATGGGCGCGCTGCCGGAGGGTCAAGGAGTAACTTCCCCGGCGCGGTTTTACAGGCTGATTTTCCACCGGGCTTGTCAGGCCGCAGGAAAATCGCTACCAACGCGCGCTGTCCCAAACTCAACTTATCTCCCGATGAATGCGTTACCATTCAAGTCTCCCGGACTTTGCCGTCGGCTGCTCTGGATGTGGCCGTGGCTGGCCCTCGCGCGCACGATGGCGCAAACCGTCTCCTACTCGGGTGGCACGCTCGTCGAAAACTTCGACAGCCTCGGCGCGGGCGGCACGAACACGCCGCCGGGCTGGTTCGCGGGCTGGGCTGGTCCGGGCACGACGTTCACCACCAACGTCTTGGTGAGCAACGGCAGCGTCGCGCCGAATCAGATCGCGGGCTGGAACTTCGGCACGACCGCCGCCGCTGACCGCGCGCTCGGTCTCATCGCCACCGGCTCCGGCACGCCCGCGCCACCGGGCACGAACCGTTTCCTCGAAGTCCGCATCCGCAACGCCACGACCAATTCGATCTCCGCGATCCAAGTTCGCTACGACGGCGAGGAATGGCGCACCGGCTCATCCAGCAGCCAGGTCAACGTGAACGGGCTGCAATTCAGCGCGGACGGCGTGAACTTCACCGACTTGGGCGCGGCGTTTCAATTTTCGCAGCCGGTGTTCACGCCCGTCAGCACCGCGCTCGACGGCAACGCGGCGGCGAACCGCGTCACGAATCTCGGCGGCATTTACACCCTGCCCTCGCCCGTGCCGTCGAATGGCGTAATTTATCTGCGCTGGTTTGATTTGAACGATCCCTCCACCGATCCCGGCCTCGCGCTGGATAATTTTTCTTTCGCCAGTTCGCCCATCGCCATCATCACACCGCCGTTGGCACAGGCTGTAACGCCCGGATCGAACGCGACGTTCAGTGTCGTCGTGCTCGGGCCGGGACCGTTCAGTTATCAATGGCGGCGCGACGGAATCGTCTTGAGCAACACCCTGCACGTCAGCGGCGCGGCGTCCGCCACGCTGATCATCAGCAACGTGCAGGCCGCCGATCTCGGCGCTTACACCGTGACGGCGAGTAACGCGCTCGGCGTACTGACGAGTCCGCCCGCCGGCTTGAGTTTTATCGCGCCGTCTTTTCAATGGGTGCGGCAGGCCGCCGGAGCGGGCGCGTCGAATGAATCGGGCGACGGCGTGGCGATGGACGGCGTGACGCATCTTTACGTGAGCGGAAATTTTTCCACGTCCGCAAGTTTCGGCACCACCAATGTCACCGCCAGCGGCTCAGGAATTTTCCTCGCGCGCTACACGGCGGCGGGCGCGCTGGAATGGGTTCGCACCGGCACCTCTGCCACGACCGGTGGCGAGGCGCACAACGTCGCCGTGGACCCGCTCGGGAACTGCTACCTCACCGGCAGCTTCATGGGCACGACCAGTTTCGGCGCGAGCAATGTCGTGAGCGCGGGCGGCTCGGATGTCTTCCTCGCCAAGTATGATCGCGCGGGCACGCTGCTCTGGATCACGCGGCAAGGCGCAGGCTTCAACGACTCCGGGCGCGATGTCACAGCGGACGGCACGAACGGCTGTTTCGTCGCCGGCAATCTGCAAACTTCCACCGACGCGAACGTGTCGCGGGACATTTTCTTCGCGCGCTACAACGCGGCGGGAACCTTGCAATGGCAGCAACTGCCCGTGGGTTCCAACACCGACGCGGGCATGGGCGCGGCCAGCGACGCGGACGGGAATGCGTACTTCACCGGCTGGTTCACCGGCACGGTGAATTTTGGCACCACGAACCTCACCGCCGCCGGCAGCTTGCGCGACATTTTCGTGGCCAAGTACAACCGCGCGGGCGCGCTGCTTTGGATCGTGCGATCCGGCGGCGCGAACGCGGACGAAGGCAAAGGCATCGGTGTGGACACGAACGGCAACGTCTATGTCGGCGCCTCCCTCAATCTGAACTTCGACGGATCGGAAAACGCCGGTCAGTTGCGTGTGCTGAAATTCAGCGGCAACGGCGCGCTCCTCTGGCAGCGCGATTTGCTGGCCGAGTTTTACTACTTCGATTTCGCCAGCGTCACCGACCTCGGCGGCCACACCTGGATTTTCGCCGGCCTGCACGGCGAAGGCGTGATCAGCGGCGTGCCCGTCAGCGCAACCGGCGCGTATGACGGCCTGATTGCGAAATACGATTCCACCGGCGCGCTTCTGTGGCTGAAGCAAATCGGCGGCAGCGGCTCGTCCATTGGTCATCGTGTGGCGGCGGATGTTTCCGGCCACGCCTACCTCACCGGCGAATTTGACGGCGCAGCAAGTTTCGGCTTCACCAATCTCACCGGCGCGGGCGGAACGGATTTCTTCCTCGCGCGCCTCGGCAGCGAAACGATTGTTCCTTCACGCCTCGCGCTCAGTTCGAGCAACGGACTCGCCACGGTGGAAGTGACCGGCGCGCCCGGCACCTTGCTGCAAATTGAAACCTCTCCCGTGGTGACTAACCCCGGCTGGAGCGTGCTGACGAATGTGGTTCTTCCGGCAAGTCCATCGCGCTGGAGCGATGCGGGTTCGTTGAGCCAGACGCAACGGTTTTATCGCGCGCGGATGGGGCCGTAGTCTGCGTCGAAGTCGCGCGGCGACGGAACTTAGTGGGCGGGCGTCCCGGCTGCCCCGCTCCACCACACCTCAACCAACAAACAGCGGACGCAGATGCCGTTCGTAGATATTCTCCGTGACCTGCTTCGCCACGATGGCCTCGTTGGCTTGCAACAAGTCGAGGTAACGCGCGCCGGCCTTGGCCGCGAGTTTGAACGAGACGTGCAGCAACTGGCGGACGTGCGGATTGAACTCGGGATGCGCCGGGATATGCCGCAGCGCGCTGGCGAGTTGCGGGCCGGTCCACTTCGCCACCGCGTCCGCGCTGGGAAGTTTCGCGCGGTGGATGTCAATGACGCTCGCGTAAGGCGCGCACAGCTCATCCACATGCGCGAGGGCGTAAGCGTAAATTTCCTTGGCCAGCGTCAGGCCGTCGCCGCCCGCTTCGCTGAGGCCGATGAGTTCTTCCAGCCATGTCGTGCCGGCGGTCTTGAGATGCAGCCCCGCGCCGAACTTCGGCAGCGTGCGCCGGATGATCGGGTAGAGCGAAAACTTGTCGCTGCCCGAGTGGACGCTGAGTTTCAGATTGGCCGGCAGGCCGTAGGCTTGGATGGCGTGCGCGATCACTGCGAGGTCGTCGGAGAATTCCTGCTCGAACTGCGCGAGGTCGCCCACGTAATCCACGCCCTTGTTGAAACGCCCCGTGAACTTCGGCGCGATGGTCTGCGCGGGCACGCCCTCGTCCGCCAGCGCGGCGAGAATGATGAGCAGCTCCGGCGGTGTCTGCGGTGCGTCGGTCTCGTCCATGGAAACTTCGGTGATGAAATTTCCTGCGCCCTTCGCGGCGGCGATGTGGCGGTAAATTTTCCCCGCCTCCTGCGCGGCCAGCAGGAACTTGCCCGCCACGCGCTCCACCTCCGCACGCGTGATGGCGAGCGGTCGCGCGATGCCCGCGATGCTGATCGTCCCGATCAGTTCGGAATGCTTTTCCACGAACGCGCGCACCGCGTCAGGCGCGGCGGGCTTGCCGATGAAGTCCGCCACATCGAGCGTGAAAAAATCGGAGCACGAGAGAAACCGGTCCACCGTCTTTAGCCCGATGTGATCGGCGTCCACGTGCCAGCCCTTCGTCCAGCCGAGCGCCTCAACCGCCGCGCGCGCGGCGGCACGGACGGATGGCGGCTCCGAGCCGATAAAAGTGTGTTCACGGTTGGACTTATTCCACACCGGCACGACGTCCACGCCGTCCTGCGCGAGCTTTTGGAACGCGTGCAACTGCGCCTTCGCCTGATGCGCGAAGCGATCCCCTACCCCGACCGAGTATTTTTCCAAAGTGAGCACGGGCCGGAGAGTGGGCGCACGTCACGAATTCGGCAAGAGCAGGAGTTGACCGCACCGGACAGTCGCTTTGCCGCCACACGATGGAGCAACTCAGAACAGTGAATAAATAAACGGCGCCAGCGGTGACGTGGGCGCGAAGACCAGGAACATCCCGAGCAGCAGCAGAATCACCACGAAGGGTACGAGCCACCATTTCTTCTCCTGCCGGAGAAAAAGCAGAAACTCTTTGAAGACCGGCCACATGCGTGGGGAATCAGTAATCAGTGAGGCAGTAATCAGTCAACAGTGCGCCGGTAATGAATTCAGGTCTGTGCGCGAGTGCTCCCACTGATTACTGAAAACTGATTACTGATTACTTCCCCTCCCGCGTGTTCAGCTTGTCGCCCGGCGCACCGATGACGACGACGCCTTCGGTTTCGTGCTCCACGGGGATTCTCATCCCGTAGAAGGAGCGATAGACGAAGAACAGCGCGATCAGGAAAATCACCCCGCCGATGCCGTACTTGAGCTGCTGGTTTTTCATCTGCACGGCGATCTCCACGGCGAGCAAGCCGAAGAGCGTGGTGAATTTGATCACCGGATTCAGCGAGACGGACGACGTATCTTTGAACGGATCGCCCACGGTGTCGCCCACGACGGTCGCGGCGTGGAGCGGCGTGCCTTTCTCGCGCAAGTCCACTTCCACGATCTTCTTCGCGTTGTCCCACGCGCCGCCGGCGTTGGCCATGAAGATGGCTTGGAACAATCCGAAGAAGGCAATCGCCACGAGGTAACCAATGAAGAAGAACGGATTGAACAACGCGAGCGACAGCGCGAAGCAGAAGACCACGATGAAGATGTTCACCATGCCCTTCTGCGCATAGACGGTGCAGATGCGGACGACTTCCTTGCTGTCCTCGATGGACGCCGCCGCCTGGTCGAGGCGGATGTTCTTTTGGATGAACACCACGGCGCCGTACGCGCCCGTGACCACCGCCTGAATGGATGCGCCGGTGAACCAGTAAATCACCGAGCCACCCATCAGCAGTCCCAGCAACACCTCGGGCTGCACAAGGCTCAGTCGCTCGATGACGTTCGAGTATTCAGGAATCGTCTTCAGCAACATGATGATGCCAAAGATCATCGTGGTTGCGCCGACGACGGCCGTGCCGATGAGCACGGGCTTCGCCGTCGCCTTGAAGGTGTTGCCCGCGCCATCGCCCTTTTCCAGCTCATGCTTGGCGTTCTCAAAGTCCGGCTCGAAACCGAAATCGCGTTTAATCTCCGCCTTGATGTTCGGCACCGACTCGATCTGGCTCAACTCGTACACCGACTGCGAATTGTCCGTCACCGGCCCGAAGCTATCCACGGCGATGGTCACCGGCCCCATGCCGAGGAAGCCGAAGGCCACGAGGCCGAATGCAAAGATCGGCGCGGCGAACGAGATGTCCCCTGGCATCAGGCCCGCGACCGACGGATGCTTCGAGAACAGGTAGCTCACCAGCATCAGCAGCAGAATCGTCAGTCCCTTCCAGAACGCGGAGAAATTTCCCGCGACCAGTCCCGAGAGAATGTTCAGCGACGCGCCGCCCTGTCGCGAGGCTGTGACCACTTCCTTCACGTGCCGCGAGTGCGTGCTGGTGAAAACCTTCGTGAACTCCGGAATCACCGCGCCCGCCAGCGTCCCGCAACTGATGATCGCCGACAGCACCCACCACAGTTCGCTTCGCGCGCCGAACGCGCCGAGCAGCAGCCAGCTCGCGCCGAACGTCACTGCGATGGAAATCAGCGACGTGAGCCACACCA
>JANNGC010000248.1:0-2450 GCA_031380445.1 Pedosphaera sp. | reverse complement strand
CATCGGGCGCGAGGCTGGTGAGTTCGAGTTCCTTGAACGCGCTCGTCGGCACGGCGGGGATGTCCGGCCAGGAAGAAACTTTCTTCGGCGTGAGTCCGCGCGCTTCGCACAGACGGCGGTAGGCCGCGTTGCCTGTGAACTGAAGTTGAAAGAGTTCCAACGCCAGAGATCCAAACTGATTTGCCGACGACGAATGGCGGATGAACTCGCGCAGGCGCGCGTTGAACTCGGCGAAGGTTGGCTCGTTTGTCATGCGGTTTTGTTTCAAGTTCCGGCTGGTTTTCCGCGACAGCCGGACGCGCGGACTGTGCGCGATGGATGGATGCTTGGCAACGGGCGATGCGATCTCTACGCTCGCGCCGCATGAAGCCATCCGAACTCAAACGTGCTCTCGACGTGGCCGTGAAATCTGCCCAGGCCGCTGGCGCGTTGATGCAGCAGAATTTCCATCTCCCCAAAAAAGCCAACGAGATTGCGCAGTTCGACATCAAGCTGGAGCTGGACGTGAAGTGCCAGCAGCTCATCGAGAAGAAACTCGCCGCCGCGTTCCCGAAAATTTCCGTGCTCGGCGAGGAAGGCAACAGCGGCGACGCCACCACGCCGCTGCGCTGGGTGATTGATCCGATTGATGGCACGGTCAACTACGCCTACGGCATTCCGCATTCGTGCGTGTCCATTGCGCTTCAGGAAAAGTCCACAAAGGTCCGCCGCCGCCACTCGCTCACGCCGGACGGCTACGCAACGCTGCTCGGCGTGGTTTACGATCCGTTCACCGACGAACTGTGGACGGCGACGCACGGCGGCAAAGCATTTCTCAACGGCAAGGTCATCTCTGTGAGCCAGCGCGGAACACTCGGCGAGTCCATCGTGGCGATGGGTTTCTCGAAGCGGCAGGACGCGATGACGGAACTGCTCCCCGTGCTGAACCGCCTCATCCATCGCGTGCGGAAAATCCGCATGATGGGCGCGGCGGCGCTCTCGCTCGTCTATGTTGCGAGCGGGCGGCACGACGCGTATCTCGAATACGGCGTGCGCCTCTGGGACATCGCGGCGGGCGGACTCATCGTGGAATGCGCGGGCGGCGAATTTTTTCATCAGGCGCTGCCGGGCGAGAATCACGCCTACCGTCTCGTCGTGAACAACGGGCTGCTGCGCAAGCAACTCAAGGCGCTGATGTGAGATTCCAAAGTTGAATCTGGGGATTTGTTTGGATTTTGGGATTTGGATTTTGGACTTTGCCCCGCATGAAACCACTTGGCGTTGCCATCATCGGCTGCGGCGGCATCTCGCTGCAGAATCATTTGCCCGGACTCGCGCTCTGCCCTGACGTGCGCGTCACTGCGCTCTGCGACAACAATCCCGCGAACCTCGAAACCGCGCGCACCCAGACCGGCGTCAACGTCACCTCTACTGACTACAACGAGATCGTGAAGCGCGATGACGT
The DNA here is from genome assembly GCA_031380445.1 of Pedosphaera sp. Classification (GTDB taxonomy): domain Bacteria; phylum Verrucomicrobiota; class Verrucomicrobiia; order Limisphaerales; family SIBH01; genus JANNGC01. The sequence continues at coordinate 1,006 of JANNGC010000248.1, read as the reverse complement.
TCACGCCGTCATCATCGCCACGCCGAACATCACGCATCCGCTCATCGCGCACGCGGCCATCGCGGCGGGCAAGCATGTGATGAGCGAGAAACCGCTCGCGCTGAATTACGCCGACGCCAAGGCGATGGCTGTTGCTGCCGACAAAGCCGACGTGCGCCACATGACCGCGTTCACGTATCGCTTCGTGCCTTCGATGCGCTACCTCAAGCACCTCATCCAGCGCGGCGATCTCGGCACGCCGTATCATTACCGCTCGTGCCGGTTGCAGGACTGGGGCACGCGCAATCTTGGCTGGCGTCAGGTGAAGAAACTCGCGGGCACCGGCGAACTCGGCGACATGCTCTCTCACCGCATTGATTTCGCGCACCATCTCGTCGGCCCGATCAAGCGCCTCGTGGCGAACACGAAAAATCACACACCCTTGCGCGGCGGCCAGCCGAATGACACCGACGACTGGGTCGGGTTGCTCGCGGAATTTGTGAACGGCGCGACCGGCGTGCAGGAGAGCAGCAAGCTCGCGAGCGGCCGCAACGAAAGCTGGCGCAGCCTTGACTACGTGGAAATCAACGGCAGCGAACGCTCCTACGTTTTCACGACCGGCTCATGGAACACGTTGCAAACTGGAAAAGCCGGCGGACCGGGCCTGGAGACAATTGAGATTCCGCAGGAGTTCTGGAAAGTGCCCAACTCGCCGCGCGATCCGACGCAGGGCGATCCGCTCGTCACGTTTCGTTACGATCAGGCGTGGGAATTCATCGACGCCATCCGCGCGCAGCGTCCGTGCTCACCGGATTTCCACGACGGCGCGCGCGCGCAGCAGGTGATGGACGCCGCCGTGCGCTCGGCGGAGATCAAGGCGTGGGTGGAACTTTGAACCTCGAACTCTGAACAGGAGGACGCGCCGGATGAGGCCGAAGCGTTGGCCGAATCGGAGCGGCGGACAGCCTTGTCCGGCGAACATCTTGCCGTCAGAGAAACAGCGGACATGGCTGTCCGCTGCTCCGCG
>JANNGC010000208.1:0-5061 GCA_031380445.1 Pedosphaera sp. | reverse complement strand
GCCAAACGGCGCGACCAACGGCCTGAATGCGAATCTTACCTTCACCGTCACTGCGACCAATCCGCCGAACGCCGGCCCGCTCACCTACCAGTGGCGGCGCAACGGCGTGAGCCTGAACGGAGCGAACGCCTCCTCCTACTCGATCACCGGCGCGAACGTCAGCGACTCCGGCGCTTACACCGTGCTCGTGGCCAACGACGGCGGCGGCGTCCTCAGCTCGAACGCCATTGTCCTCATCACCAACGCCCTCCCAACCGTGGCCTCCGAGACCATTGGCGCGGTCCAGAACGTAGTCACGAATTACACCGCCGGCACGCTGCTCGCAAACAACACCGACCCCGAGGGCCGCACGCTCTCCATCGCGGCGGTCAGCGGCCTTTTCCCGGTCACGTTCTACACGGACTTTGAAGCGGGACTCCCGGCGGGTACCGCCGTCTTCGGCGCGGGCCACGTCACGAACAGCGTCGGCGTGACAAACAGCAGCGCCCTCGTGCTGACCGACGCCGTCGGCACCCAGGCCGGTGCGTTCATCATCAGCAACCTCGTGCCGGGCCGTTCGGTCAGCGCCTTCAGCGCAACGTTCCAGGCGCGCATCGGCGGCGGCAGCGGCAATCCTGCGGACGGCATGTCCTTCAACATCGCCAACGATCTCCCGACCGCCGGCAACGAGGAAGGCGTCGGCTCCGGCCTCTCCATCTGCCTCGACAACTACGACAACGGCAACCTCGAAGCGCCTTCGCTCGGCATCAAGTGGCGCGGCGTCTATATCGCGAACGCGCCGCTCGCCAAGGTCGCCAGCACCAACTGGCTGCCCGTCTCCATCGTACTCCGCGCGAACGGCACGCTCGACGTGACGTTGAACGGCGTGGCGCTGTTCTCGAATCTCCAGACGCCCTACACCCCCGTGACCGGCGCGAGCTTCGGCTTCTACGCGCGGACTGGCGGCGAGTTTGAAACGCACTGGCTGGACGAGGTCGCCATCACCGTCCTCACGCCCGAGACCTCGAACAGCGGACTGACCACGAGCTACGCCAGCGACTTCTCGTTCGGCCTGCCGCAGGGCCTGACGCTCTACGGCTTCACCACCAACGCCTACTGGACAAACCGCACCGGCGTGGGCGACAGCGGCGCGCTGCACCTGAACGACGCGGTCAACAACGCGTCCGGCGCGGCGGTCATTGACGAGATCGTGACCAACCGCCCGGTCTATAGTTTCACCGCCAGCTTCAAGCTCCGCATCGCCTCCGGGGCCGAGGGCGCGGACGGCATGAGCTTCAACTTCGCCAACGATTTGCCGAACGCCGTTTCCGGCGGCGCGGAAGAAGGCGTCGGCACCGGCCTCTCGCTCTGCTTTGATGTGTATCGTTTCCCGGACAACACCGTCGCAAACCGTTCCGGCCTGAAGCTCAAGTATCGCGGCAACACCATCGCGCAGGTGCAGACGCCCGTGTGGAACAGCGCCAGTTACATCCCCGTGGTCTGGACCCTGACCGCGAACGGCCTCGTGACCGTCAACGTGAACGGCACGAACGCGTTCGCGAACATCCCCACTGGCTACCAGCCCGCGCGCGGACGCTTCGGCTTCTATTCACGCACCGGCGGCGCGAACGAGACGCACTGGATTGATGACCTGAACATCGTGCTGCCGGACAATGGCTACGTCACGCTCACCGGCACGAACGTGAATTACTTCCCGCCGCGCAACGCCTGCGGCACGGACACGTTCTATTATCAGGTCAGCGATGGTCAGGGCGGGCTGGCGTGGGATTCGGCGACGGTGCAGTTGCTCGATGTGACGCCCCCGCTCGTGGTGCAGTCTGCGACGAACCGCACGTTCTTCTTCACCAGTTGCTCGAACATGCTGCCCGACCTCACGCTCTTCGCGAACAGCGGCCTCGTCGTCACCGACGCCTGCACGCTTACGCTCACGCAGTCGCCGCCCGCCGGCACGCTCATGAGCACGGGCGTCGTGGCCGTGACCATCACGGCGGTGGATGCCAGCACCAACCTCACCGTCATCACGACCTACGTGACGAACCGCGACAACACGATTCCTGCGATCACCTGCCCGGCCAACGTGGCCGTGCTCACGGACGCGGGCCAGTGCTACGCCAGCGGCGTGGTGCTCGGCACGGCCAGCGCGACCGACAACTGTCTCGTGGCCTTCACCAACAACGCGCCCAGCGTGTTCCCGGTCGGCGTCACCATCGTGACCTACACGGCCGTGGACATCGGCGGCAACACCAACGCCTGCCAGCAGATCGTGACTGTGACCGATCCGGCGGCGGCGAACGTCGCGGCCTACGAGCCGTTCGTCTGCTACGCGGACAGTTCGCTCTTTGGACAGACCGTGCGCGGCCCCGGCTTCCTCGGCAGTTGGGCCGGCGTCAGCGGCGACGTGCTCGCGACCAACGCGGCCAGCCTGCTCTACAACAGCGCCACTGCGCTGCTCGGCGTCGAAGGCGGACGCGCCTTCACCCCGGCGGCGGGCTTCAACACGGCCATCGCCGACATGAACACCAACACCGGCGGCGCGTTCAGCGCATTGCTCGACGGCGGGCGCATCGGCGGCGCGAACGCCAGCGGCACGCTCTACTTCAGCTTCCTCGCCCGCAACGGCAGCAGCGACGTGCCGACCGGCGACACGGATTTCGCGGGCGTCGAATTGTATAACGACGGCGCGGAAGTCCTCGGCATCGGCAACAACTGGACGGCTTGGGCCTACAGCCTGTTTGGCCCCGCCAGTGGCGATGTTGACCTCACGAACAACAGCGGCGGCATCCAGCTCATGGACAACGGCACGCATCTGTTCGTGGTGCGGATTGATTACGTCTCCGGCGGCAGCGACAACGCCACCGTGTGGATGGATCCGAACATTGCGCTCGGCGAAGGCGCGCAGGGCAACCTCTTCCGCCGCACCCTCTCGGCAGACCTCGCCTTCAACCGCCTCGCGCTCCGCAGCGGCAGCGACAACAACGACAACAGTTGGGACTTCGACGAAATCCGCTTCGGCTCGACGTGGGGCAACGTCACCCCGTCCGGCCTCGCCATCACCGCCTCGCCCGCGAGCCAGACCGCGAACTGCGGCAGCACGGTGAACTTCACCGTCAGCACCGCGAGCCTCGTCGCGCCGGACTACCGCTGGAGCTTCAACGGCGCTCCGGTCGGCGGCGCGACCAACGCCACGCTCCCACTCCTGTCCGTCAGCACCAACGACGTGGGCAGCTACAGCGTCATCGTGAGCAACCGCTTCGGCTCGCTGACCAGCAGCGTGGCCACGCTCACGATCACGAACACGCCCTTGCTCATCTCGCCCGCCGGCCCCTTGCTCGGCGGCGCGCAGGACAACGCCTGCGGCAGCCTCGTCCTCGCCAGCGGCTCCTCGTATCGCTGGGAATTGACCAATGCGGCGGGCAGCGCCGGCCTTGGCTGGGACGTGTTGAACATAACCGGCGGTCTTGATGTGCCGTCCACGAGCGGCTCGCCGTTCGCCATCAACCTCTGGTCGCTCAATGGTGCCGTCGCCGGATTGGCGACGGGGTGGAATAACGACACCACGAACATCTTCACCATCGCCACCGTCACCGACGCGGTGACAAATTTCTCGGCGGACAAGTTCGCGCTCAACGACGCGAACTTCTCGAATGACCTCGCGGGCGGCGTGTTCACCCCGGAGACGGCGGCGAATGCCTTGAACCTGCGCTTCACCCCGAACCACGCGCCGGTCGCGCTCTCCATCACCAACAACCGCGCGCCGAACCTGACGCTCAAGTTCAAGATCGCCGACTTGCTCGCGAACGCGACCAGCGACGCGGACGGCGACGCCCGCGCGCTCACGGCCATCTCCGCCACGAGCACGAACGGCGTGGCCCTGGTCACGAACGCGACCCACATCTTCTACACGAACCCGAACAACGTGGAGGATGAGTTCACCTACACCGTGCGCGACGTGCGGAGCTACCGCGCGGGCGACACCGTCCGCACCGCCACCGGCACCATCCGTATCACCGTCAACGCGCCTGGCGGCACGAACTTCAACGCCGTGGCCATCTCCTTCACGAACGGCGTGGTCGGGATGCGCTTCGCCGGCATCCCCGGTTACGCCTACGACGTGCAACGGACGACGAACCTCACGCCGCCCGTGGTGTGGAGCACGCTCTGGACAACGAACGCGCCGCCGCTCGGCCTGTTCGATTACATTGACCTCACCCCGCCCGTCGGCGCGGCTTTCTACCGCACCGCACAACCTTGAACGCCCGAGAATTATCACCATGAAAATTAAACTGCTCATCCTCGTGGCCCTGCTGACCACGTTCGGCGCGCAGGCCGCGCTCTTCACCCTGACGAGCGGCGCGCTGAACACCGCCGTGCCGGACGCCAACGTCAACGGTCTGCAAAGCACGCTGACCTTCAATGACGCCTACTTCGACAACGTAACCGACGTGAACGTGCGCCTGAACATCAGCGGCGGCTTCAACGGCGACCTCTACGTGTACCTCACTCACGGCAGCGGCCTCTCCATCCTGCTCAACCGCACGGGCCGCGCGACGGGCAGCTCGTTTGGCTACGGCGACGCGGGGTTCAACATCGAGCTGGATGACGCCGGCTCGACCGACGTGCATGTCTATGGCGGCAACAGTGGCGCGCAACTGACCGGCACCTTCGCGCCTGACGCGCGCAACGTGAACCCGGCCACCGTGCTGACCACCGATTCACGCAGCGCCTTCCTGAGCGCCTTCAACGGACTGGACGCCAACGGCGGCTGGACGCTCTTCATCGCCGACGTCTCCGGTGGCGACGTGAGCACGCTCGTCAGTTGGGAATTGGATATCACCGCCGTGCCCGAGCCGACCACTGTGGCCCTCGGCCTCTTCGGCGGAATGCTGGCGCTGGGCGGCGGTCTGCGCGCCTGGCGTCGCCGGACGCGGCTCTGAGTTCAAAATTTTTCACACGAGGCCGGAGGATTTTTCCTCCGGCCTTTTTCTTGGAGCGCGGGCTTTCCAGCCCGCAGCAACGTGCGACGGAGAAAGGTGCTACCAGTTCTGGCGCGTTCGGTTGGCG
>JANNGC010000175.1:0-1682 GCA_031380445.1 Pedosphaera sp. | reverse complement strand
GGGAAGTTTTTCGTTCAGGTAGGACGTCATCAGTTCGCGCAGGTGCAGCGTCGTGTTCGAGCCTTCGCTGATGCTGTGGGAGCGGTTCGGATAGGACATCATCCGAAACTGTTTGTTGTGCCGGATGAATTCGTTGACCAGCGATTCGACGCCTTGGTAGTGGCAGTTGTCGTCGCCGGTGCCGTGGATCAGGAGGAGGTTACCTTTGAGCTGGCTGGCGAAGGTCAGGGGTGAACCGTTCCGGTAGCCATCCGCGTTGTCGGCGGGCAGGCCCATGTAACGCTCCTGATAAATCGTGTCGTAGTAACGCATGTTCGGGACGGACGCGATGGAGATGCCGGTGTGATACATGTCCGGGTGCCGCAGCAGCATGTTCAATGTCATGGAGCCGCCGCCGCTCCAGCCCCAGATGCCGATGCGCTTCGAGTCCACGTAGGGTCGCGTCTCGATCAGCTTCTTCAGCGCGGCCGCCTGATCCTGCGACGCGAGAATCCCGATCTGGCGATAGATGGACTTGCGCCAGGCGCGACCACGCGGCGTGTCGGTGCCTCGGTTGTCGATGCTCATCACGAGGTAGCCCTGGTGCGCAAGCATGAGATGCCAGAGGTGCGAGCTGCCGCCCCAAGCATCCTTCACCGTGGATCCGGCCGGCTCGCCATAGACATAGATCACCAGCGGATATTTCTTCGTCGCATCGAAGTCCGGCGGCTTGATGAGCCACGCATCCAGTTCGACGTCCTTGGCGACCGGCAGGCGCAGAAACTCCGTGGCCGGCTGCTTCAACTCGGCGAGCTTTTCCTTCAGCTTCTTGTTCTCTGCCAGCACGCGGACCTGCTTGTGGTCAGGCAGTGAAATGAATTCCTTCACCGGCGGCTGATCGAAGGTGGACCACGTGTGGAACCCCCAGCGCCCATCGGGCGAGATCTGATACGAATGCGTGCCCGCTTGCCCTTCGGGCGTGACGCGCTCGCGCTGGTGTCCGCTGAAGCGCGTGCGGTAGAGATAGCGCTGCGTCGGGTTGTCCGGCGAGGCGATGAAGTAAAGCCACTCGTCCCTCTCATCGACATGAACGAGATCGGTCAGGTCGTAGTCGCCTTTCGTCACTAACTCCGGTTTTCCACCCTCGCGGTTGGCGAGGTACAGGTGCTGCCAGCCATCGCGCTCGCTCCAGAAGACAAATCGCTTCCCGCCCTCGATCCACTTCAGACTCTGATGCGCCTCCACCCAAGCCGCGTCGCCGTCAGTGAGAATGGTCTTCACCTCGCCGCTCACCGGATCGGCGAGCATGACACGATTGGTGTTCTGTAATCGGTTCAGCTGCTGGAGAAAGATCTCCTTCGAGCCTTCGGGCCATTCGAGGTCGAAGATGTAATGGTTGCGCGGGTCGCCCGGCACCTCCATCCAGCGGGTCTGGCCGCTCGCGAGTTCCACGGCACCGACGCGGCACGACGAATTCATCTCGCCGGTCTTGGGATACTTGATGAGCTGCGTGGTCGGGTAGAGACCGTCCGTGTTGTTCACCAGCGGCACTTCGCGCACGCCTTCGGTGTCGAGCTGCCAGTAAGCGATGAACCTCCCGTCCGGACTCCAGCGAAAGCCGTCGCGCAGGAAGAACTCCTCCTCGTACACCCAGTCGAACGTGCCATTGATGATGTCCGGCGACGTGTTGGTGGTCAGCGCCG
>JANNGC010000112.1:0-9054 GCA_031380445.1 Pedosphaera sp. | reverse complement strand
CTGTAACCCAAGAATCGAAAAACGAGTCTGCAACAAGGCAGTTATGAACCTCGACAACCTGCATAACAAATTGATCTCTGCCGCCCGCGCGACCCCGGCGGACGACCGCGTGCCGTACGCCTTCGAGAAGCGCGTCATGGCCCGGCTCGCGGACAGCGTACGCGTGGATTTGCTCGGTGCGTGGAGCGCGGCGCTCTGGCGCGGCGCGCTGGCCTGTCTCGTGGTCACGATGCTTTCGGGCGCGTGGCTGCTGTGGACGGAGACGCCCACGGACAGCCCGGAGTTTGCCCATGAGTTCAGCGCGGCGGTCTTCGCCAGCGCGGGTTCCAACGACGAAGAAGTCTGGTGAAAATCTGGAAGGCCATTCTCGCCACGCTCGTCATCTTCGCCGCCGGCATGTTCGCGGGCGGGTTGGTGGCCAAGCGAGTTCTTCCCCCCAAGCCGCTGCCCATCGCCGCGCCGCCCGTGGACATGCAGCAGCGGTTTTATCAGAAGCTGAAAAAGGAACTGGCCCTCACCGCCGACCAGACCAACCGGCTGGACAAAATTTTCGTCGAAGGCAACGCGCGGGTAAAAATCATCTGGGACTTGATGGCTCCCGAGTTGCAGAAGGAGCGTCAGGAAGTTTATGAAAACATCCGCGCCGTGCTAAACCCGGAGCAGCGCGAGAAATTCGAGAAGCTGACCAAGGAGCGTTCCAACAAGTCCGACCAGGATGGCGGTCGCCGCGGTCCCAAGCCCGGCGAGACAAACCGCAACAAGGGACCGAAGCCGGAAGAAGCGCCGAAGCAGTAGTTCCCCGCGCTCCTGTCAGCCCCCCGCGAAAATCCCTTGCCGCGCGGCCATCGAGGCGAACAGCCCTTTCGCCCGCACCAGTTCATCGAACGTCCCCTGCTCGGCAATTCGCCCTTCCTTCGAGAGCACGATGATTTGATCCATGTTCGCCAGCGTGCTCAAGCGGTGCGCGATGCAGATGACCGTGCGGTTCTTCTCCAGTTGATCAATCGCGGCCTGCACTTCCATCTCGGACTCGGAATCGAGCGAGGCCGTGGCTTCGTCAAGCACGAGGATGGGCGCGTTCCGCACGAAGGCGCGGGCCAAGGCCAGCCGCTGCCGCTGGCCGCCTGAGATGTCCTGGCCACGCTCGCCGATGACCGTGTCGTAGCCTTGGGGCAGTTGCATGATGAAGTCGTGCGCGTGCGCGGCTCGGGCGGCCTCCTCGATCTCAGCCCGCGTCGCGCCCATGCGCCCGGCGGCGATGTTCTCCGCCACGCTGGTGCGGAAGACAAAAACATCCTGGCTGACCAGCGCCATCGGGCCGCGCAAATCGGCGAAGGACAAGTCACGCACGTCAATGCCGTCAATTTTCACCGCGCCGCCGGTGGCGTCGTAGAAGCGGAAGAGCAGATTGATGAGCGTGCTTTTGCCCGAGCCGCTTTCGCCGGCAATGCCGAGCTTATGACCGCGCGGGATGGTGAGGGACACATCGCGCAACACCGTGCGCGGCCCGTAGGTGAAGCCCACCTGCTCGAAGCGAATCTCGCGGGCGAATTTCTGCAACGGCTTGGGCTGCGCCGGTTCCACGACGCTGGGCTGCTCGCCCAAGATCTCCACGATCCGTTCCACGCCCGCGCCGGCCTGCTCAAAAGTCAGATGCAGCGAAGCCAGTTTTTTCAGCGGAGCCATGAGGAAAGCCAGCGCGCCGACCAGCATCACGGTCTCAGGCAAAGGACGGGCGCTCCAAAGAAGATAGACCAGCACGGCGCTAATCCCGAGCGAGGTGACCAGTTCCATGAACGGGCTGGACAGTTCCTTGGCCTGCACGGACTTCATGGTGTGATGCAGCAGCTCGCGGGAATGGCGGCGGTAGCGGTCGTTCTGGTGAGCTTCGAGGTTGAAAGCCTTGAGCACGCGGATGCCGGTCAGTGCCTCCACGAGCAGCGAATTCTGCCGCACGCTCGCGCCCCGGCTGCCGCGGCCCGCGCGACGGGTCTTGCTCCCGAGCACGGTCAGCGGCAGCGCCACCACCGGGACCATCAGGGTAATGAGCAGGCCCAGCTTCCAATCCAGCGTCCACAGGAAGGCGAAGGCGATGAGCACGGTCACGGATTCGCGCACGAAGTCCGAGCCGGCCTGGCGGAGCGCACGGTGCAGGCTGATCGTGTCCGCGTTGACCCGGGTGAGCATGTCGCCCGTGGAGCCGCGCGTGAAATAATCGAGCGAGAGCGAGGTGAGCTTGGCCAGCACTTCGGAGCGGAGGTCGTTGATCACGCGCTCGCCCACCCAGCCCATGCAGTAGTTGCTGATGTAATCCGTCACGCCCCGCAGCAGCGCGATGAGCGGAAGAAAGAGCAGGCCGCCGAGAATTTGCCGTCCGTTCAGCGGCACGTCCGCGCGCGGCAGCCAGGGATCAATGGCGTCGTTCAAACGCTGGTTCCACTCTGCGCCGCGCGCCCGAAGCGATGGAAAGAGCGTGGAGGGAACTTTTTCCACCTTGGGCACAATCACGGGCTGGTTGGTAAAACCGCAATTGGCACAAACCACCGGGGCCGGCCCCTTTTTTTCCAGCCGTCCCGTCAGCAGTCCGCCGGCCCAGAGGAACAGGCCGGCCGTCAGTCCGCAAATGCAGCCGACCACGACGCCGATGAGCACACGCCGCCAGTAGGGCCGCATGTATTTCCAGCCGAAGCCGAGGATGGTTTTTAGATCGCGCACGTGTCGGGCCAATTAGTCGAGTCTGCGCGGGGTGAGTCAAGACCAGCGATTCAAGCGGAAGGTGGGAATGCTTGAATCCCGCAGCCCTCGGAGCGCCGGCGCTCACCCCTTCAACTGCCGCTCGATCCGGGGAATCTGCCGCTGGAACAGGTTGCGGAAACTGTTCGTGTCGCGAATCTGCCGGTAGGACTCCAGCGCGCGTTTCAAATCGCCCGAGTTCTCGTACGCGCCGCCGATGCGCTCGCGCGCCCAGTCCATGCGCGCCGGAACCTTGGCGTCGGCCAGATAAATTTCATACGTCCGCACCACGTTCTGGTACTCGAAGTTGCGCTCGAAAATGTTCGCGCACTGGCCGAGCAAATTTTCCTCGTTGAAGAGCGAGCGGCGGTTGGCGTCATTCGCCAGATCCAGATTCGGCAGGACGTAGCCCTCGACGATGCGCGCGGCCACGCCGCCGTTCACCGCGAACTCCGAAGCGTGCCGCGCCGCGCTCAACGCCATCGTCACGCCCTGGCGGCGGTGCTCAGGATTCCCGCTGGCCAGCAAACCTTTGGTGACGAACAGCTCCTGCCCAATGATTTTGTACATCGCGTCGTAGCTCGTGGCGTTGCGGAGCCGCTGCTCGGATTCGTCGGTGAACTGCGCGCGCGCTTTCACCAGCAAGGCCTGCGCGGAGGCGTCGGACGCGGCAGACTCGGCGGCGAACTTTTTCTGGAACTCCCACAAATCTTCCTCGATGGGCGCGAGGGCCCGCTCCTTCTCCTGCCACTCGGCGCGGCGGGACGGAGCCTGGCGCAACCCGGCCAACTTCTCGCGCCAGGCTGTGGCGTTCGACCCGAGAGTCGTGGCTTCCGCGCCGGCCGCCGCGATCTGTTTCGTCAGCGCATCGAGTTGCGCCGTGCCGTCCTTCAATTCGTTTTCCGCCCGCACCACCACGCGCTCCACGGCGACGGCGGCGGTCTTCTGCACGAGGTATTCTTCGCGCAAGACCTCGAACGTTTTTCCCGTGCGCGGGCCGGTGGGAATTTTCGGCTCGGAAGATTTGTCCTTCGGCTGGGCCATCTCGGCTTTCGAGGGGAAGGCGAAGTCGGTGCGGAAATTCGCCGCGTGCGACTCCTTCTTCAAATAGCGGTCGAGCTTCCAGCGCACCAGCCAGGGACGCGGCGGATGCGTCAGGTAACGCCAGCCCAGCGCGCCCGCAACCACGATTCCCACCGCCACGAGCAGCCATGTCCAGCGGCGGCGCGCCAGCAGCCTGCTCCATTGGATGTCACGCAGATCAATGTCTCCCTTCATGCAAAGTCCTCCAGAGCGGACGCGACGGCGCGAGGTTACACTTCTGTAACCGCACAGCACGCGGCGCGGTCTGGCAGGACAACGATTGCGGAATTTTATGAACTCAAATCTTTTCACCACTCTCCGGCGCGCGAGCCTTGGCGTCCTCAGCGTCATCGCCACGGCGCTCGCCCTGACCGGCGCCAGCGCGCAACCGGCGGACCCGGCGCCGGCCACGCCCGCGCCCGGCGCACCGCCCGCCCAGGACGTTACTCAACGCGGCCAGCGCGGCGGCGGCGGCAACAATAACAATCTCCAGCGCGGCAATAATTTCGGCGGCGGTTTGAACTTCGATGAGAAGCAGCGCGAGCTGTTGCAAGAAGCCCGCCAAGTTCACGCGGACGAACTCCGCAAGCTCAACGACCAGCTCGCTGAGGCGCAGAAGGAATTCGTGAAAGCCGTGGTCGCCGAGAAATACGACGAGACCGTCGTGAAATCCAAAGCCGACGCCATCGGAAAAATTCAGGCGGAAATCCTCGCGCTCAACGGCAAGTCCTTTGCCACCGTCTCGCCCACGCTCAAGCCCGAGCAGCGCGAATCCCTCGAAGGCAACGCGCGCATCGGCCTCGCCATCATCAGCCCGGCGACGGGCTTCGGCGGCGGCGGGCCGGGCGGATTCACAGCCGCACCCGGCGGCGGGCGCGGCAACTTCGGTGGCGCGGGCGGTGCGGACGCCGGCCCCGGCGGGCGCGGAAATTTTGGCGGCGGCGGCACGGATGCCGGCGGCGGGCCGGAGCGGGCCATGCGCCGGGGCGGAGACCGCGCCACGCCCGGGACTCCGGGCGCACCCGGAGCACCCGGTGGCGGCGGTAACAACAACATCCGGCGGCGCGGCGGCGATGCTCCCGGGCAATAAACGTCACGCCTTGGCGCGCGAACTTTCCAGTCCGCAGCAAGCGACTGAGCAATGAGGCTTGTTGACCATCTGAGGCGTCCTGCGATTCGCAGCTTGCTGCGGGCTGGAAAGCCCGTGCGCCGTAGCATCCGAGACTTCCAGCATTGACGGCCCAAAGCCGTTGCCCACAAACGTAGCGCGTGCATCCACACTCTTTCGTCCGACCACTGGCAGCTCTTTCGCTTTGTCTCTGCGCGCTGCTTTCGGGCCGAGCGGCCGAGCGTGAAACTTGGAAATATGATTTCGGTGGCGCGCCAACCGCGCCCGGCTTCACGTCCGTGCGCCCAGACTCTGCCTACTCCAAGCAACGCGGCCACGGCTTCGATTTGGATTCAACGCCCGCACTGGTTGAACGCGAGCACCAAGACCCGTTGCTCCGCGACTTCTGCACCAGCGACCGGCCATTCTTTTTCTCCGTGGCCCTGCCCGAGGGAAATTATCGCGTGACCGTCATCCTCGGCGACGCCGCCGGGGCCACGACCAACACGGTGAAAGCCGAGTCGCGCCGCCTGATGCTCGAAGATGTGCGGACCGCACCGGGGAAATTCTCCACCAACGCCTTCACCGTGAATATCCGCACCCCGAAAATCGCGGGCGGCGGCGCGGTGAAATTGAAGACGCGAGAGAACGAATACCTCCACTGGGACGACAAGCTGACGCTGGAGTTCAACGGCGCGCGCCCCGCGCTGGCCGCGCTGGAAATCACGCGCGTGCCCAATGCCGTCACCGTCTATCTCGCGGGCGATTCCACCGTCACCGACCAACCGCGTGAGCCGTGGAACAGTTGGGGCCAGATGCTCCCGCGCTTTTTCAATGCGGAGGTAGCGGTGGCGAATCACGCGGAGTCGGGCGAGTCCATCAAGAGTTCCATCGGCGCGCGGCGCTTTGAGAAAATTTTCAGCACCATCCAGCCCGGCGATTATTTATTCCTCCAGTTCGGCCACAACGACATGAAGGACCGCGCGCCAGATGCGCTGGCGACTTACCGCTCGAACCTCCTGCACTTCGTGGCCGCCACACGCCGCGTCGGAGCCACGCCGGTGCTGCTCACCTCGATGGAACGCAAGGGCGGCGTCGAGCGGGACACGCTGGCGGACTATCCCAAGACCGTGCGCGAGGTGGCGCAGGAGCAGAAGGTCGCGCTCATTGATCTGCACGCCATGAGCCGCACGCTCTACCGCGCGCTCGGGCCGGAGCGCCTCCACGCCGCGTTTCAGGACGGCACGCACCACAACAACTACGGCAGCTACGAACTCGCGCGCTGCGTGGTCGAGGGCCTTCGGATGAGCGAGCTTCCACTGAGCAAATTTCTCGCGGATGACGTAAAGCCCTTCAGCCCCGCACGCCCCGACGCGCCGGAGGAATTCAAACTGCCCGCCAGCTCGCAGCGCGATCCGGCCACGAAGCCGGATGGGAATTGAAAACCACGGAAGACACGGAAAACACGGAATCGGAATTTCCCTTTCCGTGTCTTCTGTGGTTCATCCCAAACTGAATTCCATCTGCGATCCCGCCGGGCGGCGGAAGGCGGCGGTGGAGAGCGGCATCTGCTTCTGCGGCAGACCCGCGCGACGGCGGGCGACCTCGAACACCTTCTCGATTTGCTCCGCGAAAATTCCCTGGCCGGTCATGCGTGAACCAAAGTTCGCATCGTTCAGTTTGCCGCCGCGCAGTTCGCGGATGCGGTTCAGGACCTTGTCCTTCCGTTCGGGGAAATGGCGCTCGACCCAGTTCTCGAACAACGGTGCGACGGCGTAGGGCAGGCGCAGCAAAACATACGCGGCGGAGTTCGCGCCCGCCTCCGCCGCCGCTTCGAGGATGCGCGGCATCTCGTGATCCGTGATTGCGGGGATGACCGGCGCGACCATCACGTTCACCGGCACGCCCGCCTGCGCCAGCGCGCGCACGGCGTCGAGACGATGCGCGGGCAAGGACGCGCGCGGCTCCAGCTTCGCGGCGAGCGCCGCATCCAGCGTGGTGATGGAGACGAACACGACGGCGGCCTGATGCCGCGCCAGTTCCGCGAGCAGATCGAGGTCGCGCGTGACGAGATGATTCTTGGTCACGATGCCGACGGGATTGCGAAACTCCGCGAGCACTTCGAGACAGCGCCGCGTGATTTTGAATTTGCGTTCCGCCGGCTGATAGCAGTCCGTGACGCCGCTCATGGCGAGGACTTGCGGCTGCCACTTGGGCGAAGACAACTCGCGACGCAGCAGCTCCGGCCCGTCCTCCTTGACCATGATGCGCGTCTCGAAATCCAGCCCCGCCGAGAAGCCGAGATACTCGTGCGTGGGCCGCGCGTAGCAGTAGATGCACCCGTGCTCGCAGCCGCGATACGGATTGATGCTCGCGTCGAAGCCGATGTCGGGGCTGTCGTTGTAATTAATGAACGACTGCGAGGCGTCGCGGAAAAACTGCGTGCGGGGCGCGTCGTTGTCGTCGGGATTCCAGTCCTCATCCGGCTCGACATGGATGCGCTCGAAGCGGTTGGGAGGATTGTGCGCCGCACCGCGCCCTTTGATCGTGGGCGCGTCGCTCCGCAACTCGATGGGGACGCTCTGCTTCAACTTGGAGAGATGTACGAGCACCCCGTGAGGCTGGCAACTGTGGAGGCAGGAAATAGCGGAGCGTGCCTTTCCTGTTCCACTCGCCGCCGGTTCCTGCTTTACTCGCGCCCGGTTAATCTAAACGACACACCGAACACATGGCGCTAAACCGAGGCACGCAAAAACAGATCGCCCAGCGCTTCAAGGGCAACCTCGACTATTTCCGCAAGCCCCACTACTGGCGGCGCGTCCGCTTCCTCACCATTCTCATCGTCTCGCTCGCCGGCACGGCGGCGATGGCGTGGTTCTATTTTGGTGGGCGCGAGACGATGTACAATCCCGGCCCCATCTCGCAGCATCACGCGGCCTTCGCACAGGACTGCGCGAAGTGTCACGAGCCGGTCAGCCGCTTCGTCGGGGGCGCAAAATTCAAATTCACCAACACCGGCATTGATGCGCGCTGTGAGACCTGCCACGCGCGCCATTCCTTTCACGAGCCGAACACCGTGAGCGACCGTTCCTGCACGACGTGCCATCAGGAGCACGTCAGCGGCGGGCCGATGTCTCCGCCCGGCGACGCGCAGTGCGCCCGTTGCCACGGCGACGCGCACGAGATGCAGATGTCGGCTGAGAAAGGCCGAACGCTCGCCGCCGCCTTGTTTGATTATCGCCCCGACACCGGCTGGAATGTTTTCAAAACGCCGCGCCCGGCCAACGGCTTCACCGCCGTCTTCAAAAGTTTCGCGGAAGACCATCCTGAGTTCCGCATCGTCGCGGAGAAATTGCGCGAGACGAACACGCTGAAGTTCAACCATCACCGCCATCTCGTGCAGACGAATGACATTCCGCTGCTGCCGGGCGGACAGACGATGGACTGCCGGTTCTGTCATCAGCCGGCGGCGGGCGGCGCGTTCTTCCAGAAAGTTTCCTACGAGAAAAACTGTCGCGTGTGCCACGACCTGCAATTCGACGAAGTGAATCCGCAGCTCACGCTGCCGCACGGTCGCGCCGAGCATGTGCGCGCCTTCCTTCGCAGCCTGCCCTCGCACTACGGCGAGCTGGCCAAGCGCGACGCGAGCAAGACCGCCGCGCAGGCCGACGAGTTCGTGACGCAACAGATGCAGCGGCTCCGCACTCAATTCGTGGACGGCACGAATCTGGAGCAGCAAGTTTTCTTCACCGCCTCGCGCCAGAGTCCTGATGGACGCGCGAAGTTCGACGGCTGCGCCAAGTGCCACGAGGTGCAAGCAAGCGAGAACAGTGCGCCTGCGATCACGCGCCCGTCCCTGCCCGACCGCTGGATGATGCGCGCGCAGTTCGACCACTCGAAGCACACCACCGTCGCCTGCGTGAAGTGCCACGCCGCCCCGCAGAGCAAAGACACGGCGGACGCCATCATGCCGTCCAAGGCCGCGTGCATCGAGTGCCACAGCCCGAAGGGGAAAGTTCCGAGCAACTGCTCGTTCTGCCACAGCTACCACCCGCCGCTGCGTCCGTGACGGAGCGCGGACTTTCCAGTCCGCAGCAAGCTGGAACGCCGGACGGTTAAAATGTATTCCG
>JANNGC010000305.1:0-4694 GCA_031380445.1 Pedosphaera sp. | reverse complement strand
GACGTCTGTGGCCGTCACGCCCTCGCGAATCGCGCCGGTCATGTGCACACCCACGACATCCGGCGTGAGGAAATAAACGGGCTGCCCGAGCATTCCCGCCTCGGCCTCGATGCCGCCGACACCCCAGCCGACAATGCCGAGACCGTTGATCATCGTGGTGTGCGAGTCGGTGCCCACGAGCGTGTCGGGATAATAAACGCCGTCGGCGGAGAGCACGCCCTTCGCGAGATATTCCAAATTCACCTGATGCACGATGCCGATGCCCGGCGGCACGACCTTGAACGTGTCGAACGCCTGCATGCCCCACTTCAGGAACTGGTAGCGCTCACGATTGCGGGAGAATTCCAAATCCAGATTGCGCGCCATTGCATCGCGGCTGCCCGCGAAGTCCACCTGCACCGAGTGATCCACGACCAAGTCCACCGGCACGAGCGGTTCGATGATTTTCGGATTCTTCCCGAGTTTCGCCACCGCAGAACGCATGGCCGCGAGATCGACCAGCAACGGCACGCCCGTGAAGTCCTGCAACACGATGCGCGCGACCACGAACGGAATCTCCGCCGTGCGCGTCCCGGTCGCCGACCAGTTCGCGAGTTCCTTGATGTTCGCCTCCTGCACCTTCAGCCCGTCGCAATTCCGCAGCACCGACTCCAGCACGAGCCGGATGCTCACCGGCAATTTGGAAATCGGTCCGACGCCGGCGGCTTCCAGCGCGGGGAGTGAATAGAATTTCCCGGTCTGGCCATTGCCGAGGTCGAAGGTCTGGAGCGTGTTGAACAGGTTGTGACTCATAAAAATTCTGGCGCAAAAAGATCATCCGTCCGTCTGGCGGACGGGCGAAAATGAGTTTCGTGGAAATCGAAGTCAAGCGAGGCATTCAGGTGGGGCCTGATTGGCCGTTGCGGTCACGGAGCGCATCCGAGGACGGGCGCACTCCGAAAAAAATCTTCAGGCAGACTCTTCTCCCTCCCGTCGCGCTACTCAACCTTGATGCGGAAGAATTCGCTCGTGGAGGTTCCGATGGTGAGGCTCCGCGTCATCAAGCCCGCCACGCCTGGCAGGTTGGTGTGCGGCGGCACGCTGGCCCACACGGCAGGGTTCAGGCTGGGCGTGGACTCGATGGTGTAGTGGGCGGCGACGCTGCTGGACCAGGTGAGTTGCACGGTGTTATTGATCTTGCTGATGCCGACGGTCGGGAAGGCATTGCTGATCGTGTAGGTGTAGGTCGTGATGGGTCCGAGGTTCACGATGGAACTGGCCATGCCGACCTTGAGCACAACCGTTTTGCTCTTGGGCACGCCGGTCGGCAGGATGTGGAGCGGAAGCAATTGCGGCACGGGAACCTGTCCGCCGTAGAAAGCCATCGAGCCGCCCGCGAATTTGTAGTCCACGCCGTATTCCGCCGTGCTGCTGTGGTCGATCCAGTAAAAGATAAACTGGTTCGCCGACCAGGTGTTGGAGCTGGGCGGCAGTGTCATCGTGATGGGGACGTTGACGAGGCCCACGGTGTCGTCGCTGGTCGCGCCGGCGGAGGTGAATCCCACTTCGGGCATGCGGCCGGGAATGTTCACATAGGTTTGCATCAGGTGAAAATCGTTCACCACCAGGTAGGGATCGGGCGTGTAGTTCGTCACGGCGTAAAGCGGATTGGCGGGCGTGGAGACGATGCTGACGGGCGCGCCGTCGGGCACGATCAGGGACCACGCGGGCGTGGTGATGAGCGGCGGATCAACAATGATGGCTCGGACGGCCGCGACACTTTGCGTGCCGATGCTCACGGTCAGCGGGCCGTCAATGGCGGGATCGTAAGTGCGCCCGGCCACGTTGATGAAGCCGGAGAGTTTACGGCTGGTCCGCACGCGGCTGAAGTTGATGTTGGCCACGCTCGCGGCGGCGACGGTGACCGCGCCGTTGGCCACCGAGGGCGTGAAGGAAAATCCCTGGGACAGGACGCTGAGGTAGTAGGTGCTCGTGCCGTTGGTCGGAACGTAGATGACATACTTGCCGTCGGCGGCGGTCGCGCTGGAGCACAGGAAATTCGTCGCGCCGTAGCGCACGAGGTTCGGGTTGTTGCCCTTGTAATTGTTCACCACGGCTCCGGCGAGCGGGTTGCCGAGTTCGTCGCGCACCACGCCGCTGATGGTCAGGCGCGCGGCGGTTCCGTTGGTGATGGTGACTTTGGTGGAAGCGGTGGCGGTGCGCCCTTTCATGTCGGTGACGGTGCAGCGGACGAGGTGATCACCGTTGCGCGTCCAGGTGTGGCTGCCTTGCGTGGAAAGCCGTGCGTCCGGATGCGTGTTGCCCGCCGCATTTCCACCGAGCGCATCGGGGTCGTCGAACTCCCAGTAGTACGCGAGCGCGTCGCCGTCCGGGTCCGACGCGGTGGCGGTGAAAATCTGTGTCGCGCCCGCGCTCAGGGTGAGGTTGAGCGGCGCGAGTGTCGCGGTGGGCGCGCTGTTGCCGGGGAACGGGCCGAAGTTCGCCACCACATCGAGCGACTGCGGCGCGGTGCCGCCTTTCTGCACGGGCGTGACGTGCAGGTCCGCCTCGGCGTCGGTGTAAGTGCGGCCGAGCGCGAGCGGCGCGTCGTAGAGCGTGGCGTAAGGATTGTTGGTGAAACCAATGCTCGTGGCCAACCCGCGGCTGCCGGGCGTCATGTCGAGCAGGATGGTGTGGCCGGCGGAGGCCGGAATGGATTCGCCACCGATGCGAACTTCGAGTCCGTTCTGCGACCAGATGGACTCCGCGTTGGTGATGGATTGCCGGTAGCTGAACCAGTAGGTGCGATTCGGATCGCGCACCACGCGCAGCGCATAATTTTTTCCCGCCTCCAGCGCCGGTTGGTCAAACGCATAAACGCGGTAGAGGCCCGAGGTCGCGGTCGTGGTGATGTGCGTGTCGGGCAGCCAGCCCATCAGGTTTTTCCAAAACGGATTGGCGTCGCGGTCCGGCACGAGCGGGACGGGCGCGGTGTTCTTCCAGCCCATGAGGTCGTAGACGTCGCCGTAGGTGTCGGTGAAAAATGTCCCGTTGGTCAGCGGCGAATAGTAGGAAGCGCGAGAGATGCCGTTGGCGTGCTGACAGCCGAAGTTGTGACAAAACTCGTGCGCCAGCGCGAGGGTCGTGGTGCCCATGATGCCTTTGCCAAACGAACGCGCCGCCGCGAGCACACCCTGGCCGGGGACGAATCCGCTGATGATGATGTCGAGGTCGTAATTATCCGAGTCGTAGAGCGCGGGCTGGCCGGCCTCCTGGCCCGCGAGCCGGGCCTTGGCGCGCACGTCGTCCGCGATGGAGCCAGGCTCGTCCCACAGCGCGAACTTCGACTGGGGAACGCCGGGGTAAAGCCGGTTGGTGTAAACCAGATAGCTCACGCCCATGTCGATCTCCGGCAGCACGGTGAACTCCAGCGAGAGTTTTCCGTAGGATTGGCGCTGGAAAAAATCGTTCAACTGGGCGGCGGTCGTGCCGTTGGTCATGTTGCCCCAGCCGGAAAGATAACCGCTCGGCCCCGGCGTGTCGGAAGGCCCGGCCACATCGGTGTAGCGAATGGGGATGACGAGCACCTTCTTGTGGCCCGTGGTCCAGGTGGCGCGATTGGTCGCCGCCCGCGCGGAGTGAGTGCCAAAGCCGACGACGGCCAGCAGCGCGGCTGCGGTCAGGAACGCGACGCCCTTGCTCATGCAATGTGTGGTCATGCGGCGACAGTTTCGTCGCGGCCGTTTTTTTCACAATGGAACCAAGGAGGTATGGGGTGCGTTTCAGGTAGCAGTGGTCGCGCTGCGACCACTCGCCCGCGCAGAGCGGGCGTTGGGGTGGGATATGCAAAGTTCGGATCCTGCCGCAACTTCGTGGCGCCACTGGCCGGAGCGCGATCTGTTTCACCCGACGCTGATCCACCGCAGAGGCGGGAAAAGCGCCGAAGCTTTTCAGCCGGCACTCTCTGCGTCCTTCCCGCCGCTGCGGTGTCTTCGGGCGCAGCGATGCGCTGTGTGGAGCTGCGTCTGGTCAGTTCTTGCGCGTCCTTGCGTACGGATGTTGCTGCGCCCGGGACGGACGCACTCCGCCGCCTTCCTCCTCGCCAGCGGCCCGGCGTTCTGCTCCACTCGCGTCCGCCCCAGAACAACTCCGGTGCGACCCATGACGTTTATCAAAAATCTGCCCACCGGTTTCCGCCTGCGCCACGTCTTCGCGCTGCTCGCCGCGCTCGGCTTCGCGGCGGGCGCGGGCGCGCAAACGCCCATCATCGTCACGAACACCGCCGACTCCGGCCTTGGCTCGCTGCGGCAGGCGTTCGCCGATGCCGCCGTCATCCCTGGCAGCAACAGCATCACGTTTGCCGCCGCGCTCTCCGGCCAGACCATCACTCTGACCAACGAAATCGTGGTGAGCGACATCGCTAGCGTGACTGTGGACGGCAGCACGCTGTCTGCTGGGGTGACGCTGGACGGTGGCCCCGGGACGAACCGCCTTTTCACCGTGAGCACGGGGGCTGGTCTCACGCTAAAAAATCTCACGCTCACCGGCGGCAATGGCGCTGGGGCAGCGAACACGGGCAATGGCGGGGCAATTTTCAGCGGCGTCCACTCCGTGTTGACGCTTACTCGCTGCACGCTCTCAGGAAACACAACCCCCAGTGGTCACGGCGGGGCAATTTACACCGATGCATACCTGATTGCTGCGACCTTGACGCT
>JANNGC010000093.1:0-3639 GCA_031380445.1 Pedosphaera sp. | reverse complement strand
TTTGCGGCCCATGAAGACTTTCTCGCCCCAGACGCCATAGGCTTCCACGATTTTCTTCTTCAACCGGCGCAGGGCCTTATCAACTGGTTCGCCTTTCTTGAGCTTAATTTCGGTCAACTGGATTCACTTCCTTCCGGGTCGCACTCGAAGCGGTCGCGGCGTTCATCGCTGCGGCCTGACTTGAGGCGGGCCGCAGACTAGCCGCGCAAGTGCCTGTGTCAACGGGCAAAACTGGATGAAAAGGGCGGCGGTTTCCTGACGGGTTTCACTCTCCGTGGCCTCCCTTGTCTCCGGTTCAAAAGCCGGTGTTCGTCTGGGAGACACGCCGCACGGCCGCTCCCGGACGGTTCGCTTCGCCGCCTTCACAGCGCCGCCAACACTTCCGCCGCGTGCTCTTCCGGCTTCACGGTGGGCCAGATTTTTTTGATTTTGCCATCGGGACCGATCAGGAAGGTGACGCGGTGGGTGCCCAGGTATTTGCGGCCCATGAAGACTTTCTCGCCCCAGACGCCATAGGCTTCCACGATTTTCTTCTCGGTGTCGGCGAGGAGCGTGAAGGGCAGCTTGAATTTCTCCACAAACTTGTCGTGCGACTTCACCGGGTCGGTGCTGACGCCGAGGACGACCGCGCCGCGTTTCTTGAAGTCGGCGTAACCGTCGCGGAAGGCGCAGGCTTCCTTGGTGCAGCCCGGCGTGTCGTCCTTCGGATAGAAGTAGAGGATGACGTTCTGGCCTTTGAAATCCGCGAGGGAGAGACGTCCGCCGCCGCTGGTTTCCACGTCGAAGGCGGGAGCTTGGTCGCCTTCCTTGAGTTTGAGAACTGGTGCCTTTGCCATGCCGCAGGCTAACGGGGCGGCCTGGCGCGGGAAAAGTTATTCCGGCACGCGGGCTTTCCAGTCCGCAGCAATCCGACGAGTGAGGAGGCACAAGAACTCGACGACGCCCTTCGTCGTCTGTGGCTGGCTGCGGATTGGAAAGTCCGCGCGCCCACCGAATCGTTCCTTGCCAACCGCCCCGGCAGTTTCTCATTCTTCCGCCGCATGGAAATGTCCCAGCTCCAGTGGTACGTGCCGGTCCTGATGTTGTTCCTCGTCGCGGCGGGGTTCGCGTTCGGGATGCTGTTCCTGTCCATCATCGTGGGCAACCTCGTCAACAAATGGCGGCGCAAGCATCTGCCCATCAAGGACGTGGCCTACGAGTGCGGCATGTTGCCGGTGGGCGAAGGCAACTCGCGCCTCTCGGTGAAGTTCTACCTCGTGGCCATGCTGTTCATCCTCTTCGATATCGAAGTGGTGTTCCTCTACCCGTGGGCCACGGTCTATCGCGAAATGCTCCAAAACGCCGCGACGCGGAACACGATTTTGTTCTCCATGATCTCGTTCCTCGGCATCCTTTTCATCGGCTACGTCTATGCGCTCAAGAAGGGCGCGTTTAACTGGAAGAGGTGATCTTGGCCGTCAAGGTGACGAGGCGGGTGAACAATCAGAAACAGATGGCCGCCTCCTTACGTCGGCGGCTACGAAAAGACTTATGATCAAATTCGGCACCTCGGGCTGGCGCGCGCTCATCGCGCATGAGTTCACCTTCGACAACGTCCGCCTCGCCACGCAGGGCATCGCAGACTACCTCAAGGCGGAAAGCAAAAATCCGAAGTCAGAAATTTCGCGGCGCAAGCCCGTGATCATCCTCGGGCATGACGCGCGTTTTCTCGGACGCGAATTTTCTCTCGCCGCCGCTGAGGTGCTGGCGGCGAACGGATTCACGCCGCTGCTCTGCGACCGCGACACGCCCACGCCGGTCATCGCCCACACCATTCGCGTGCGGAAGGCCATTGGCGGCATCAACATGACGGCGAGCCACAATCCCGCCGAGTGGCAGGGGCTGAAATTCTCGACCTACAACGGCGCACCCGCCACGCCGGAAGTAACCAAGCCCATTGAGGCGAACATTCAGAAGCTGGTGGAGGCGAAATGGAGTTTCAAAGCCAGCGTCGTCGGCACCTACCAGTGCAAAACCATTGATCCGCGCCCGGATTATTTTAAGCAGATCAAAAAGCTCGTGAACTTTGCCGCGATCAAAAAAGCGAAGATGAAGATCGCCGTCGAGCTGATGTATGGCACCGGGCGCGGCTACCTCGACACGCTGCTGGAAGAGCAGGGCGGAGTGAAGGTCGCACGCTTCCACGATCATCAAGACCCTTTGTTTGGCGGGCATCATCCCGAACCGAATGCTGAGGGCATGGGCGAAGTCAGCGTGCTCGTGCGCGCCAAGAAGGCGCAGATGGGCTTGGGCCTCGATGGTGACGCCGACCGCTTTGGGGTGGTGGATCAAGACGGCACCTGGCTCACGCCCAACCAGATTCTTGCGCTCGCGCTCTATCACCTGAAAAAAAATCGCGGCTGGATCGGCGCAGCCGTGCGCACCGTGCCTACGAGCCATCAGGTGGATGAAGTCGCCAAACTGCTCGGCGTGAAAATTCACGAGACAGGCGTGGGCTTCAAATACATTGGCGCACTCATGGAGTCCGAACCGATCATCGTCGGTGGCGAAGAATCCGGCGGACTGAGCGTGAAAGGCCATGTGCCGGAAAAGGACGGCATCCTCGCCTGCCTGCTCATGGCGGAGCTCGTGGCCACGGAGGGCAAGTCGCTCGGGAAAATTTTGCGCGAACTGGAAAAGCTGACCGGCGAATTCCACACCGACCGCTTGAACGTCTCCATTCCGCCGGAGAAGAAAGAGGCGTTGCTCAAGAAGCTGGCGGCGGGCCTCGCCTGCATCGGCAGTTTTCCCGTGGAGAAATTCATTACCACCGACGGCTACAAATTCCTGCTGCCCGGCGGCGAATGGGTGGCCTTCCGCGCCAGCGGCACCGAGCCGCTGATTCGTTGCTACATCGAGGCGAAGACCGTCCCGAGTTTGCAGCGCCTGCGCGTGGCGTGCCGTGCCGTGCTGAACGGGTAGGGTGAAGAAACTTGCCGTCGCCTGACGGCACTGTTAGAAAATCGCCGCGTTGCGACGCGGGCCAACCGCGCCGAAGCGCCGCCGAAGCGGGTGTGGTTCAATGGTAGAATGTGGGCTTCCCAAGCCTGAGACGAGGGTTCGATTCCCTTCACCCGCTCCACTTTTTACTGAGCAATTTCGCAGTTTTTCAATTCCGCTCGACTTTTAGTGGCTTTTTAGTGACACTGATCGCGGGTTTCATGGCGAAGAAGACATTTCCAATCACGACCAAGGCCGGGGCGACCGCGATACGGATTTACAGAAGTCCGCTGCGCGTGAACCCCGATGATCGAAAGTCCAAGTCTTACGATTCGTTCCTGGTGGTTCATTACCGTGGCGGCACACGCGTTCGCACCCGGTTCAAATCACTTGAACTCGCGGAGACCGAAGTGGACCGCATTCGCACGTTGCTGCTCAACGAAGACCTCTCCGCCTTCCAACTCACAGGGCAAGAGCGGTTGATTTACGCTCGCGCCAACGAGACGGCCAAAGTTTTCGGAATCAATCTCGACACGCTGGCAAACCAGTATGCAATCGCCCGGAAGATTCTTGGAGATGTCAGCCTAGATGAGGCTGCCCAATTCTTCGACAGGTTTGGCAGGAGTGTGAAGGCAAAGAAAACCGTGCCCGAGATCGTCG
>JANNGC010000077.1:0-3539 GCA_031380445.1 Pedosphaera sp. | reverse complement strand
CTTCAACGCTTGAAAATGTGGACGCCGTAGTCCCATTACGATCTCGCGGACTCGGCGGTCCGCGCTCCATCCCCTCACGCGATCACTCCCATCACCGGCTTGCCGTCGCTGATCAGCACCGGGCGGTTCACCGAGTTGTGAATCTCCGTGTGCGGGTCGATGCCGAGCAAATGGTAAATTGTCGCGGCCAGATCATCCGGTTTCACCGGGTCCTTCGACGGATACTCGCCGCGCTTGTCCGACTCGCCATGGACGAAGCCGCGCTTCACGCCGCCGCCCGCGAGCAGTGTCGTGTAACACTGTGGCCAGTGGTCGCGCGAAATGTTCTCGTTGATCTTCGGCGTGCGCCCGAACTCGCCCATCCACACCACCAGAGTGTCCTCCAGCATCCCCCGCTCGTCGAGATCCGTGAGCAGCGTCGGCAAGGTCTGCTCGTGGATCGGCAGGTGATACTTCTCGATGATTGGATACATGCGCGTGTTGTTGAACCCGTGCGTGTCCCAGCCGCCGCTCGTCGTGCTCTGACCGCCGATGCTGTCCGAGAAATACACCGTTACGAACTTGCTGCCCGCCTCGATGAGCCGACGCGCCAGCAGGCAACTTTGTCCATACGTCGAGCGTCCGTAGGCCTCGCGCACCTTCGCCGGCTCCGCGCTCAGGTTGAACGCGTTTCGCAGCTTCGTGGAATTCAACATCCCCAGCGCCTTATCGTAATACGCATCCAGCCCCTTCGCCGCCGCCGAGTGGTCCAGCAGGCGCGACTGCGCATCCACCAGCTTCTGCAATTCCCGCCGGCTCTCCAGCCGCTCGTGCGTGAGATTCGACGGCAGACTCAATTCCGGCAGCGCGAAGTCCGGCGCGTTCGGATCGTTCGTGAAGAAAAACGGGTCGTGCTCCTTGCCGAGAAAACTCGCGTGCTGCCCTGGCGTGACCGATCCGTCGCGAATCACGTACGGATACGAAACATACGTCGGCATCTCGCCGCCCTTCAATGGCGCGAGCCGATCCACCACCGATCCGTAGCCGGGGAACAAATCCTGCGAGTCGCGCAGGCGCTGGTCATCACTCGGCGGCGCGTGGCCCGTCAGCGCGTAATAGCCCGCCGAGTTATGATTCTTCATCGTGTGCGTCATGGAGCGGATCAGCGTGACCTTGTCCATGACCTTCGCCGTCCTCGGCAGCTTCTCGCACACCTGGATGCCGTCCGCGCTGGACGAGATGGGCTGGTATGGCCCGCGAATGCCTTCGGGCGCATTCGGCTTCATGTCGAACATGTCCACATGACTCGGCCCGCCGTATTGGAAGAGGAAGATGACGTTCTTGGCGCGGGCCTTGGGCGCGGAAGACAACTTTGAACTCTGAACCTTGAACTTTGAACTTTGAACCTCCGCCGCGCGCAGCAGCTTGGGCATGGTGAGACCGAGCAGGCCCAGCCCGCCGACCTTGATGGCGTGCCGACGCGAATGCCGCAACGCGTTGAAACCCGGACAGGAGGAAGGCGCGCTCAGTTCTTTCATGGCTGGGAAATGTTTGGCACGGAGGAATGGACGCACGATGGCGGAATAGAATTCGCATTGGTGGGCAGAACTCAAATGCCCGGCATGTTTGGAAACGACTTATCGCTCCAGCAGCTTGAAGCTGCCCGCGATCAGTGTGAAAACCGGCTTCATGGCTTCGAACTTTTCTGGGTCTGTCCGGGATGTCAAATAGTAGCCTCTTCCACCTTGAATGGTAAAAACCTGCAAAAACCGCATCGGAACCTCCACGTCTAACGCGCGAAATGTTCCGTCAAAAATCACGTAGTGGGCTGCCTTATTGTCCAATTGTGTTTTGCCAGTCTTGATGATTTTGGCGTCTGGGTAAGCGGTGCGTAGTTGGGCAGCCAGTGCCTCCGGTCTCCCCAGCATCATGGTCACGAGCTTATCCGCAGTAATCTGCTTGAAAGCTGGGTCCGACACGACCACGACATTGAAATCGTCTTCACCTGCACCTTTGTCGCTGACGATTTTCACTTTGGTCTTGGCATATGTCGTCGGTGCTTTGGACCAGCTCTTGGGATACCAAAACGCGAATCCGTTGGTTTCGTCGCGATGTTGAATCATGTCGCTGCTCGTCGGTAAAGCCGAATGCCCGGACAGCACAGCAAGACAAAGCAGGAAGCAAACAACGTGTGGTGCGATCCTGCTAGTGAGCCAAGAATTGTCGTTCGTCATGATCGCTTTCATAACGCAGTTAACTTCCCACCGCACGATTTGGAAAAACCTGTTTGGTACAAAAAAAGCGTGCAAATGGAGAATCTGATTCGTGGAACTTGCTGCGGACTTGCTGATCAAACCTCTTTTTTGAAAACTAAATGGTCAATTAGCGGTGTGTAGATTCTATCCACTTCTGCAAAAAATTCCTCTGAATCGAGCGGTTTTGGAATATCCAACCCCGTCTGTTTCTCCCAAGCCCGTAGAAACCCAGCGAATATTTGAAGCATCTTTATGGTCAGTTCAAAAAGGTGTGTAACAAATTTTTCAGCGATCATTCTTCCTTCGACTGAATCAAGATTCCATCCCGGAACATCTTCGACTCTGTGAACGAAAATATTTCGACGTTCCAAATAATCTGCGAGCATTTCATCAAAACCAATGTGCAATTCCGCACGTTTGCGCAGCTCCGTCAGAAAATACCCAAGTGTGCTTTTCCGCTCGTCTTTTCGTTGTTTCTCTAAGTCCTCAATTGTGAGTGGTCCACCTTTTTGAAAAACGAAAGTCATGCACAGACTGATCAACTTTTCTGTGGCTTGCAAAAGGATCAGCGTGGACCCCATAAGCGCCAAGATTCGTATCTTTTGTTCGTCAGATGCCATGTAGATGCCGCATCAACCTTCGCGCAATGTCGCGCTCAGCGCGGTCTTGAACTGCGCGAGCACCTTCTCGTGCGCCGCGTTCACTTCCGCGTCGGTCAGCGTTTTCTCCGTGCCGCGATAGGTGAAGGCGTAGGCCACGCTCTTCTGCCCGGCGGGGATGTTCTTCCCGCGGAACACGTCGAAGAGTTCCACCGTCTCCAGATTCTGCGGCTTGGCCTGGCGCACCGCGCCGAGCACGGCGTCGTGCGTGGTGGCTTCGGGCACGAGCATGGCCACGTCGCGGCGGCTGCCGGGAAACTGCGGAAGAGCCTTGAAGGACTTGGCCGCGTTCCGCCGCGCGAGGAGTTGGTCGAGGTTCAACTCGGCGACGAACACCGAGTCGCGCAAGTCGTGACGCTTGGCGAGGGCCGGGGAGACCTGGCCGATTTCCCCGAGCGCGAGCTTGCCGCCGAGCGCAATGGTCGCGGACTCGAGCAAGAGCGCCGTCGGTTCCGCGCGCCGGGTGTAGGTCACGCCGCGCACGCCGAACTGTTCGAGGAATTCTTCGATAATGCCCTTGAGATCGGAGACGTCGAACTTCGCGTTGCGTTCATCGCCACTCCAGAACGCAGGCGCGCGCTGGCCGGTGATGGCGATGGCGATGCGGCGTTCTTCATGCGGAGCGCGGACCGCCGAGTCCGCGTGT
>JANNGC010000071.1:0-2718 GCA_031380445.1 Pedosphaera sp. | reverse complement strand
CGCCGACACCATCGCCGCCTGGGGCAATCGCCACATCCAGACGCCGAATCTCGATGGACTCGTGAAGCGCGGCTACAGCTTCCGCAACAACTACTGCTTCGGCTCGAACAGCGGCGCGGTCTGCGTGCCGAGCCGCGCCATGCTGATGACCGGGCGGCGGTGGTTTGATGTGGACGCGAATCTCAAGACAGAGCGGCTGCTGCCGGAAGTGTTGCGCGCCGCCGGCTACACGACTTTCGCGTCCGGCAAATGGCACAATGGCCGCGAGTCACTGCAACGCGCGTTCCCTGAGGCGCGCTCAATGTTTCTCGGCGGCATGGAAGATCACACGAAGGTTTCCGTGTTGGATGTGGTGCAGGGCAGGGCGACCGCGCCGCGTGTGGCTGCGAAGTTTTCCAGCGAGGAATTTGCCGACGCCGCAATTTCGTTTCTTGGGAACCAGACGAACCGCCAGCCGTTCTTCTGCTACGTGGCCTTCACCGCGCCGCACGACCCGCGCAATCCGCCGCCCGCGTATCGCGAGATGTATTACCGCCGCCCGCCGCCCTTGCCCGCGAACTTTCTCCCGCAACATCCGTTCAACAACAGCTTCTCCTGGAATGTGCGCGACGAAAATCTCGCGGACTATCCCCGCACCGCGCGCGTTATTCAGGATCAGCTCTGCGAATACTACGGACTGATCACGCACCTCGACGGGCAGGTGGGCCGCATCCTGCGCGCGCTCGAACAGAACGGGCAGACGAACACGCTCATCATTTACACGGCGGATCACGGATTGGCTTTGGGGAGTCACGGGTTGCTGGGCAAGCAGAGCCTCTATGAGCACAGCATGAAGTCGCCGCTCATCATCGCCGGCCCCGGCGTGCCGCGCGGGAAGTCCTCCACCGCCTTCACCTACCTGCTCGATTTGTTTCCCACGCTCTGCACCGCCGCCGGAGCCACGCCCCCGCCGAATCTCGCCGGTCACGACCTCGCGCCGCTTTGGACCGGTCGTCAGAAATCCGTGCGCGACTCCGTGTTCCTGCCCTTCACCGACACCATGCGCGCGGTGCGCGATGAACGCTGGAAGCTGATTGTCTATCCACGCGTGAATCATCAGCAGTTGTTCGACCTGAAAAACGATCCCGATGAACGGAAAAATCTCACTGCGCAAAAACCGCGCGAAGTCGAGCGCCTGACCCGCCTGATGCGCGAGTGGCAGGAACGCACCGGCGACCGCCAGTCGCTCACCACCACCAATCCCCGGCCGTTGGAAATTCGCTACGACAACTTCGAGCGCAAGCCCGACCAATGGCAGCCGGCATGGATCGTGGAGAAGTATTTTTAGCGCGCGACCTCAAGGCGCATTGACGCGGTGGATGCGGACGAAGATCGTTCCGGCATGTCTTTCACCGCGATTCCATTCCTCCGTTCGACGGCCTCTCATGCAATCGCGCGTCATCCGCGCGTCTGGCAACTGCTGGTGCTGACTTGTCTCCTCGCCTTGCTGGCGGGATGCGTCACTTCCTCGCTTCCGCCGACCGCCGGGCCGTGGGATATGCGATCGCTGGCCACGGCTCCTGCTGTGACCTGGGGCGAAACGAACGGACTGGTGCAGGAACTCTATTACGAAGGCGAGCCGTCGAACGGAAAAGCCACGCGCGTCTTCGCCTATCTCGGACGACCTGCCGAACCGACGCGTAAAAAACTCCCCGCGATGGTGCTGGTGCATGGCGGCGGCGGGAAGGCGTTCAAGGCTTGGGCCGAACATTGGGCCAAGCGCGGTTACATCGCCATCGCGATGGATTTGGCCGGGAACGGGCCGAACGGACGTCTGCCCGATGGCGGCCCGGATCAATCAGACGCGGTGAAGTTTCGTGACTTCACCACGGCGGGCGAGCGCGAGATGTGGAGCTATCATGCCGTGGCGGCGGTGGTGCGCGCGCATTCGTTGCTGCGTTCACTGCCCGAGGTGGACGTAAATCGCGTCGGCCTGACTGGCATCAGTTGGGGCGGCTATCTGACGTGCATCGTGGCGGGACTTGATCCGCGCTTCCAAGTCGCAGTGCCGGTGTATGGCTGCGGCTTTCTTGGCGACAACAGTTATTGGACCAGCAACTCACTCGCGCGCATGACGCCGGATGCCCGCGCGCGCTGGCTCAAGCTGTTTGATCCGAGCGAGTATCTCGGCCAAGTGCGCCGCCCGATGCTCTTCGTGAACGGCACCACGGATTTCGCCTATCCGCTGGACAGCTACCAGAAGTCGTATCGCCTCGTGCCGGAGAAATTTCGCCACATCTCCGTCGCCGTGAATCGTCCACATGGCCACATCTGGACCTTCCCCGAAGTGGACGCCTTTGTGGACGGCATGCTGCGTCACGAACCGCCGCTGGCCCGCATCGCTCCGCCGGTTGTTTCCGGCGCGACCATCAGCGCCACGGTGGATCAGGACGTCGCCTTCCAGAATGTTTTTCTGTGCTACACCACCAACTCTGGTCCCTGGCAAAAGCGGGAATGGCGGACGGTGCCGGCGTTCGCCTCGGGTCGTCACATTGGAGCCAGCCTGCCCGATGCCCGCCCGCTGGTGGCTTTCTTCGCCATCAACGATGAGCAGGGCCGGCACACGAGTTCGGAGCATGTGGAAATTTCTGCTCCGTGACTGGTGAATCTCCGAGGTGTCGCCGTCCGGGGGCTCGGAAAAAGCGGCGCTGAAGCGACCGCACTCCAAACGCTCCGCGA
>JANNGC010000057.1:0-10525 GCA_031380445.1 Pedosphaera sp. | reverse complement strand
GGAATCGGGCGGGCGCGGTTACGACTTTTCAGACTGACAACTGAAATGGCCGCGAGAGAACGCAAAGAGCGCAAAGAAAGAGGAGGGGCTGATTTATCCTGCTGCGTTGGTTCCGCCGGCGCTCTCTGCGTTCGTTGCGTTCTTTCGCGGCCAATCAGTTCCTTCATATGGTTTCGCCCATTCCGCCCGCCAGCAGGCCGGCGAGGTAGCGCATCTCGTCATCGAGCAGCGCGGGATCATTCACAATCTGCCCGACCTCGGCGCGGAAGAAATCGTAGTACGCCTCGCGCAGATCAAAGACGACCTTCTTCACATGATTCGCCGTCAGCCCGAGCGACGCGCCCAGCGTCTCGTACGAAGTGTCCGGTTGCACGCCGAGGATGTGTGCGCGCAACGCCTCGTAGCGCGCGGCGTGATCCTTCTTGCTCCAGGCGTTTTTGATCTGCGCCAGCACGCGCTCGTGGAGGGCGCAGGCCAGTTCACGGTCGAGAATTTCGTGCAGATGCTCCGCCGTGGCGGCGACGTTCGCGTCCTCAATGTCGAGATGCGCCGCGCCGCTGCCGCGCTTGGCGGCGAATTCGGCGTCGAGCTTGTCCTTGAGAAAATTTTTCAAGCACGAGACGAGGAAGGAGCGGAAGCGCGAGTCGCGGTGCTCGATTTTGCGGAAGGGATTCTTCTCGTGCATGAACACGAAAAAATCCTGCGCCCATTCCTCGGCGCGGGCGGGTGAAACGGACGCGGGCCGGCTGCGCTGAAACCACGCGTGGATGGCGCGCTGATACTGGACGCAGAGCTGGTGCAGTGCGTCCGCCGCGCGCGCCGGATCCTCCGAGCGCGCCTGCAACACCACCGTCCACAGCGTCGCGGGAAAGGCGGCGTGGCCGGGTTCGGCGCGCAGATCGGGAGAGGAGCCGGAGTTCATGCTGCGCAGGGGTTGTACAAAGGACTGCGTCCCGACACCAGCGCGTTCCGCCGCCACTCCGTTCTGCCAGACGGGCGGAGTGTTCATCGGGCGCGGCATGGCTGTGCGGAGCCGCGACCGGCAGGCTCAGAGTTTTTTTCGTTCATAACGTCTCTCGCCGGATGAAACGGAATCCGGCGGAGACAGTTACGAAAATAATTAGCGTGAAATTTTTCTCGGCTAACCAACAGGTCGCACAGCCTGCGTGTGCGGCTTCCTCTCCTCGTGAGGCACGAGTGCGGAGGGGGAGAAAAAGAACGGCGGAGCCATCACGCGACCAAGGCCACGACTCAAGGCAGCGCGTGGATGGTGTGCATGACTTCCTGCGCGACCGGCGTGCCGTCGGCAGCTTTCAGATTCCAGCGGATGGTCTGCTGCATCACGGGCTGGAAGTCGGCGATCTCAACGGTCACGGTCTTGCCGTCCGGCGAAAGTTTTGCGCCGATGATGCTGATCACGTCGCGGCCCTTCTTTGGTTTGCCGCTCTCATCTGTGGCGAGGGAAAATTCAGGCGAGCCGTAGTTGCTGGTGCGCGCGTAGTTCCAGCGCTTGCCGCTCCAGTTCTGCACGTCGGCCACGTTGTCGGTGGCGAGCGGTTCGGTGAAGGTCAGCTCCACGCCGTTCTTCAAGACCTTGAGGCCGCGCACGGAATAAACTTTCTTGCCCGTGTAGCGCACGCGGTCGAAGCCGGTGTTCTTTGAAGCGTTGCTTTGCCACTCGCTGAGTCCGGCAACGTAGAGTTGTCCGTCGCGTTCGTTGAAGCGCGCGCGCATGACGGAGGACGTGAACTTGAGCGGAAACCTCACCACGCCGCCCTGCATCAGGCCGTTCGACGCGCGCTCTTTCATCATCAGGAACAGACTCGATTTGCCGTACGACTCGTGCAGCCATTCGCCCTCGAACGGTCCCCACTTCTTGCTGGTCACAACGATCTGGCCGCCGCCGGAGTTGTCGTAATCCTTCGCCAGCCACGCGAGCGGCGGGATGAAACCGTTCGCCACATTCGTCGGCGTGAGATTGTTGATCACGCCGTGGAAACCGCCGGGCTTCACCCAGTTGATCGGCGTGGTCGGCACCCACGTTCCTTCGTTGTCGCTGGTCGTCACCTGACCGTCGGCGCTGACGCCGAGGCCGTTCGGCGCACGGAAGCCGCGTGCGAGGATTTCGAATTTCTTCCCATCCTTGCTGACCTTGAACAACCCGCCCGCGTGCGAGCAGACCACGCCGTTGCCCGCCGACGCCTTGTTGTTGCCGAAGCCGCCACCGCCGCTGTTCACAGGATTGGCTTTGGCGAAATAGAAGTTCCCAGCCTTATCCGTCTGCAAATCGAAAACGAACTCATGGAAGCCTTCGGTGGACATGATCTCGTTGTTGAAATTCTCGTAGTAATCGGCGGAACCGTCCTGGTTCAAATCCACGTAGCGCGTGATCTGGTCACGGCCCGACGTGTAAATCACGTCATCCACGATCACGAGGCCGAGCGTCTCGTACTGGCCGGAGGCGAAGCGCCGCCACTTGAGATTTGCCAGCGAGTCATCAATGCCCTCGACGATCCAGATGTCGCCCTCATGCGTGCAGAGCGCGGCGCGCTTGCCATCCTTGAAAAAGTCCAGCCCGCCGAAGCGCACGCGGCGACCCCAAGGATTCGGCATCGGTGCCGAAACCGAGTCGGTGACATACGCGCCATCGGGCGTCGTGCTGGTGTTGAGCACGCCGTTGGTCGCCAAGGCTTCGGGCCAGTGCGGCTGACCGCCTTTCGCGAAGTTGATAATCTGCGGCTTGACGAGGGCGGCGAGCGCGGATGCCTGACCGGCGTCCTGGTTCGCAACAATCGAAATCACCACGCTGAACAATGCCTTCTTCGTGCCGCGCGGGATGTTCAGGGTCACAAGCGAGTTAGTGGCGACAAGTTTTACACCCTTGGGCGCGTTCACCAGCGTTACGACTGTGACATGCCTGCCGGATGCCAGCGTCGCAGAGTCGCCTTTCGATCCAGCGATGCCGGTGAGCACATCAGCGATGATTGTGGCGAGATCGGCCTTGGCGTTATCAATCTGGAACGTGCGGACGAAACCCACCGCGCCATTCGCCGTGACGCTCGACGGCTGCTCGTAAATTTTTGTACCGAGCACGGTGTAGGCGAGCACCACGTCCATGCCGTTCACATACATGCCGTCCCAGCGGCACCAGTCCTTCGCGAGCGGGCCGAACGGTTCGGCACGGTTGTCCGTGAACTCACCTTTCGCATTCGCCCAGCCCGGCCCCTGTTTGGTGCCAAACGCCTGCTCGCCGGCAATCGAAGGATGCGTGCCGTGGCTGGCGTCGTAGGTCACGCCCTTCGTGGTGAGATAGCCGCCCGTCCAGCCCGCCGCGACGCGGAGCAAATCCGTGTCCCACAAAATGTTCGCGTCGTTCCCGACGCGGATGGCGAAGCCTTTCATGGCCACGTTCGCGCCCGGCCCTTTGGCGGTGATGCACGCGCCTTGGAAGGGGAAATCTTCCTGATAATAATTCGGCCCGCGCTTCGGCTCGGCCGCGAAGGCAGAGAGGCTGATGACGCAGCAGACGCCGACCACAATTTTCAAAAACGAACGGGCCATAATTTTGATTTCCAATGAGCCGTGACGACAAAACAGCGCGACTCGTGCAAGTCGCGCTGGGTTTCACGGCGATGTTTTTCTCGTGTGTTTTCTGACGGCGGGGAGGGAATGGAATTCAAAGCGCGGGCGGGAGCGCGGTATTTTGTGGCGGACGCGTTGCCACATCTCGGTCAGCCCGTTTCCAATCCTGAAAGGATTGAATCATCCAGCCCAGGGTTGCGCCGCCGAGGCGCTACCCTGGGTGCCGGGTCGAAAACTTTTCCCAACTCTGAAAGAGTTGCATTACTGCCTCACCCGCACTCCGCGATTCAACTCTTTCAGCGTTGATGGCATTATCACCACCGCCCCAGCGTAGCGTCTCGGCGACGCAACGCTGGGCTGATTTATCCGAATCCTTTCAGGATTCAAACAGCGGGCGGTGCGATGTCATCAGCCGGGCCGAACGGGTTCTTCACACCGGGCGCGGTGAAAATTTTTGGCAGGAAGAACGGACTCGTGATCACGAAGACCAGGCCCGCCACGATGTGCAGCACGTAGAGCAGGCCGAATTGGAAGAGCGGGATTACGCCGGAACCGTAGAGCAACAACGCGAGCGCGACGAGACACGCGCCGGGTAACAACGCCGCCGCCGCCACACGCCACGCGCCGCTCCAGGTCACCGCGCGGTCGGCGAAGAAGGCGATGAACTTCACGAGCGGCACATAGAGCAGCGCGAGCAACCACCACGAGACGAAGACTGATCCGGCCAGCGCGAGGGCGAGCAGCGCGAGCAGCGCCCAGCGGCGCGCGTCCCACCAAGGCGTGAGTTCGGGGCGGTTGAAACTGAACTGATAGTCGGAGCCGTACTCGCGCGACCACGCGCCGAGCGGGCCGCGCAGCACGACGCGCTTTTTCTCGAAGGCGATCTCAATGTCCGCGACGTGGCCGGCTTCGCGCGTGCCGTTGAGATCGATGACGACGGCGAGATGAGAATTCTCCGCGAGGCGTTGCGGTGATGCATTGGTGAAGTTCAGTTCACCCCGCCGGATGGATCCAGTTTCCGGCAGTTGCTGAATCGCCTCGCTGATCACCGGCACCCACGCCGCGCGCAATGCCCAGATAAGGGTGAAGCCCACGAGCGCGGCCACGGCGCCTTGCACGAGAAAAACACGGGGGAAGGTGGCGAGGCCGAACGCCGCCACCCCGCGCGGCGTGAACGGCTGCCACGCGTGCTGCGGGGTCAGCGGCTTGTCCGGCAAATTTTTCGGCGCACTCACGAGGGGAAAGTAATCAGTGAATCAGTCATCAGTAACCAGCAATCAGTGCGCGATGGGCGTTCGCGCCACCCGCCACTGAAAACTGACTCACCGATTACTGATTACCAACTCACAGGCCTGCGGATGCGCGAAACGAAAGCGGCGCTCCTTTACGGAGCAGGCGGCGGCTGCACCACGGCGACGGGCAGGGGATAGCGCAGCTTCATCACGTCATCCACGAGCACCTCGATGAAGTAGGCGCCGGGCGCGGTGAACTCGACCTGGCCGAGCACGGTCACGTTCGTGGCGGTGAAGTTCGCATCTTGCAGCGCGAACTTGACCTCGCCTTTGCGCAGCACCGTGGTCTGGTCGGGCGCGAGCAGGCGCACCGTCTCGGTGAACTGGCCCACGCCCGCCGTCCAGCGATTGAACACGCAAATTTTGTAGGCGGTCACCGGCAGTTGCGGCACGCGCACCACATTGAGCACGCCGAGCAAAATAAAATTGCCGGTGGCTTCCTGGCGGATGTCCTCGCAGAGCAGTGAGCATTGGAGGTCGGGGAGAATTCGGGAGGGTTGCATGTCGGTAATCAGTAATCGGTGAATCAGTAATCAGTGGAGTGACTGTTCGGCGGCGCGAACGGTGTTCTGCATCAGCACGGCAATGGTCATGGGGCCGACGCCGCCGGGGTTGGGAGTAATTTTTCCGGCGATGGGCTGGACCTCGGCGAAGGCCACGTCGCCGACGAGGCGGGAACCATCTTTCGCATTTGGATCAGCGAGGCGGTTCACGCCCACATCAATGACGACCGCGCCGGGCTTGACCATTTCGGCTTTCACAAATTCCGGCATGCCCATCGCCGCGACCAGAATGTCCGCGCGGCGGCAATGCCAAGCGAGATGCTTCGTGCGTGAGTGGCAGATAGTCACGGTCGCGTTCGCGTGCTTCGCCTTCTGGCAGAGAATCGCGGCCATTGGTTTGCCGACGATTTCGCCGCGCCCGAGGATGACGACTTCCGCGCCATCGGTCGGCACGTCAGAGCGAATCAAAAGTTCTTGGACGCCCGCCGGAGTGCAGGGACGGAAGCCCGTGGTGTCGCCAAGCAACAGCTTGCCGACGTTCATCGGATGAAAACCGTCCACGTCCTTTTCCGGAGCGACGGTGGCATAGACCACTTCCTGCCGGATGTGTTTCGGGAGCGGAGCCTGGACGAGAATGCCGTGAACTTTTTGGTCGGCGTTGAGTTCACGAATGAGCTGGAGCAAATCTGCTTCGCTCGTTTTCTCGTCGAGGACTTTGGTGTCGGACCAGATGCCGAGGCGCGCGGAAGTTTTTCCCTTCATCCCGACATAGACACGCGAGGCCGGGTCTTCCCCAACGCGCACAAAGACGAGTCCGGGCTGAATGCCGCGCGCTTTGAGCGCCTCGACGCGCTGGGCGGTCTCGGCGTGGAGTTGCTCCGCGATGGCGCGGCCGTCAATGAGGTTGGGCAGGTTCAAAATTCAAAACCGAACACGGCTCGGTAGTGGGGCAGGCGTCCCGCCTGCCATAGTCCTTGGGCCGTCTCGGCTGCAGAACCACCAGCCGGGACGGCCAGTGAACAAGTGGCAGCCGGGACGGCTGCCCCACTAGCGCGGCGGGTTGGAACGGGCGAAAAAATCACGGCACCGTTTGCAGCGAGTCCACGATGATCACGGGCGTGTTCTGCCAGCGTTCGTCGAGCAGTTCCTCGCCGGTCACGATGACGCGCTGACCCTTGAATTCCTTGAGCATCAGGTTCGTGGAGGGACTGAAAATGTATTCGATGAGCTTGCCGGTATCGAGGCTGCGCAGCTCGAAGTAAGTCGGCGCCTGGATGCTCACGCTGCCTTTGAGGAAACCTTCGCGGCTCACGATCTTTTTCACCTTCTCGACCGGAACATCCACAGCGGGTTCAAACACTGGCGTGGTCACCGGCGGAGCCGTCACTACTGGAGTCGTGGGTGGCGGAACGACGGGATTTTCCGCCGTCGCAGGCGTGGTGGGCGGCGTGACCGTCTCGGTCGTCGGCGGAGGAGTGGGCGTGGGCGTGACCGCGACTTCCGGCGTCTTGGGAACTTCCGGCGCAGCGGCGATCATCACAGGCTTCTTCTCCAGCAGATGCGCGGCGACAAAACCGTAGGCGTTGGTCGGCGCTTCAATTTTGATCCAGCCGTTCTTCGTTTCGAGCTGCTTGATCGGCGCGCCTTTTTCGATGCGGCCGAGAATGCTGTATTCCTCGCCGGGACCGCCGCGCAAATTCAACCGGGTGGCCTTCACCGCGCCCGCTTCCACGAACGACGCGTGGACCCACGCGCCCGCCGCCGCCGGCAGCACGATGCGGTACCACTTCGACGGCTCATCCTGCTTCGCCTTCTTCAGAGTAATCTCTTCGAGCACCGTCACGCTGTCGCCCTTCTTCAAGCGCCCGACGATCTCGCTGTTGTAGAGAGCCTGGCCGCGGATGTTCACGTTGGCCTGTTTCGCGACAGCGGGTTCGGCGTGATACACGACCGGCTCGGCCTTCTTCGCGCCGAAGAACGCGGCGATCTTGCCGGGCTTTTTCTCAGCAGTCTTGGCCGGAGTTTTCACGGGCGCGGCGGCTTTCGCCGGAGCCTTGTTGGTGCTGACGGCGGCCGCGTCATCGGCCAGCACGGGAGCGGCGATGAGTCCGGTCGCAACCGCCGTGGCGAGCAGGGACGAGAACGAAATTTTCATAGAGGGGAAAGTAGAGATTTAATCTCGGCGTCTGTCAACGTCCGCCAACGCCCGATTCGCAATTCGCCGAGTTTGATCGGGCCGATCTGAGTTCTTTGCAGTTTGATCACGCGGCGCTCGAAGACCTCGAACATGCGGCGCAGCTCGCGGTTCTTGCCTTCGGCCAGCTCGATTTCCATCAGGCTGCCGTGATGGCCGCCCGCCAGGAAGCGCGCGCGTTCCGCCTTCAACTTCTCGCCCTTGTGAACCACGCCTTTGACCAGGCGCGCCGTGAACTCCGCATCCACGCCGCCCTCGATGGTCACGCGATACTTCTTCCGCACGCCGTAGCGCGGGTGGGTGAGCTTGAGACAGAAGTCGCCGTCGTTGGTGAGGAAAATCAAACCTTCGCTGTTGCAGTCCAGACGTCCGACCGGCACGAGGTTCGACCACTCGGCGGGCAGCAGTTCGCTGATGATCTTCCGGCTCTCAGGATCGCGCCGGGTGCAGATGTAGCCGGGCGGTTTGTGGAGCGCAATGTAGAGCTTGCGCTTGGGTTTCAGTGCGCGCCCGTCCACGGTGACCTTGTCCTTCGCAGGATCAATCTTCGTCCCGAACTCGGTCACGGTCACGCCGTTCACCGAGACGTGGCCGTCGTGGATGATCCGCTCGCAGGCCCGCCGCGAGGCCACGCCGGCCTCGGCCAGAAATTTTTGCAGGCGAACCATTAAGAAGTGCGGAATGCGAAGTGCGGAATGCGGTGTGACTGGTGTTCACTCCGCACTCCGCACTCCGCACTCCGAATTGGATCAGGCGTCCGGCTTCGTCTTGCGCAGGCCGGTCACGCGGTCGCCCTCTTTCCACAGGCCGCGCTTTTTGAGCAGGGCCACGCGCTCGAAGCGCTTCAGAGTGTTCCGTTTCGCGCCCAGGGTGCTGGATGCGCGCAAGCTGTTGTGCAGTGCCATAAATCAATTTCTCCGTCAGTTTCCCGCTCGAATCCGCGAGCGGAGCCGGGGGTTGTATCACGCGACAATGGGGTGCGCCAGCGGTTATTTTGGTCTTCAGACTGCCGGAGCGCGGACCGCCGAGTCCGCAGGTTCATAAGCTGGAACCACGGAAAACACGGAAGACACAGAAGGGACAAAGAAGCGGCGAGCGTGTTTGCACCCCGTCGGATGCCTGACTCTGGTTTTGTTTCCTTGTTTTCCGCGTCTTCCGTGTTTGAACACGCGGACTCGGCGGTCCGCGCTCCGCCAGTTTCTCCCTTCCTTCCGCCCGCCCCGCCGATACGCTCCGCCCGACGCGCCGATGAGCGAACCACTTTCAAACCGTACCCCAGCCGCCAAGCTCATGCCCACGCTCGGCCTGTTCAGCGCCATCATGCTGGTGGCGGGCGGCGTCATCGGCTCGGGGATTTTTCGCAAGGCGGGCGTGATGGCAGCGGAAGTCGGTTCGCCGCAAGTGCTGCTCGGCGTGTGGCTGCTCGCGGGCGTCGTCTCGATTCTCGGCGCGTTGAGCAACGCCGAACTCGCCGCGATGATGCCGCACACCGGCGGGCAATACGTTTATCTCGAACGCGCCTACGGACCGTTCACCGCGTTCCTCTTCGGCTGGTCGCTCTTCACGGTGATTCAAACCGGCTCCATCGCTGCGCTCGCCTACGTCTTCGCCGAATACACAACGAAGATTATTCCGCTGCCCGACGCTCCTGCCGCCCTCGCCGCGTGGACGCTGCCCGTGCCGTGGCTTGGCGTGCTCGCACCCTTCAAGGAACTCGGTGTGAAGTCGCTCGCTGCCGCCGCGATCATCCTGCTGACGGTGGTGAACTATCTCGGCGTGCGCTTCGGCGGACTGGTGCAGAACATTTTTTCCATCGCGAAAATGGCCGCGATGCTCGGCCTCGCCGCGCTCGTGCTGTTCACGCCCGGCGTCGGAGACTTCGACAACCTGACCACGGCCAGCACCGTGATTCGTCCGACCGGTCTCGCGTTCTGGGCCGCCATTGCCGCCGCGTTGCAAGGCGCGTTCTGGGCCTATGACGGCTGGCACAAAATAACTTTCATCAGCGGTGAATTGAAATCGCCGCAGCGCGATCTGCCGCGCAGCCTCATCCTCGGCATCCTGCTCGTCACCGGACTCTACATGCTGCTCTGCGTGATTTACGCTTACGTGCTGCCCGTGGATGAAATGGCGAAATCCAAACTCGTCGCCGCCGACGTGGCCGAGCGTTGCGTGCCGGGCGGCGGACGCTGGATCGCCGTGGCCGTGATGCTCTCAACCTTCGGCGCGGCCAACGCTGTGATCATGGCCAGCGCACGAGTGTATTACTCCATGGCCCAGCGCGGACTGTTTCCGGCCGCCATTGGCCGCGCGCAACCGCGCTTTCACACGCCCGGCGTATCGCTGCTCGCGCAAGGTGCGTGGAGCGTCGTGCTGCTGTTCAGCGGCACCTTCGACACGCTCACCGACACGCTGATCTTCGTGAGCTGGATGTTCTACGCGGCGAACGCGTGGGCCGTGATCATTCTGCGCCGCCGCGAGCCGGACGCGCCGCGTCCGTTCAAGGTGCCGGGCTATCCGTTCGTGCCGCTCGCGTTCGTGGCCTTCGGGCTGGTGTATTTAATCCTGACCGTGTGGAACGACCTCTCCGCCTACCAGCGCGCCGTCGCCACTGGCCAGCCTGCGTTCTTGAACACCGCGCTCGGCACCGGGCTGATGCTTGCAGGCGTGCCAGTGTATTTTTATTACCGATGGAAGCAGCGGCGACCGTGAGGCACGGTGGCGGCAGGCATCCCTGCCGGCCAGTGAGCCGCGGCTTCCAGCCCGGCGGGAAAACGCCACGGGGGAGAAAGGTGTTTGAGTTCCGTTGCGTCCTCGCAAAATTCAGCCGGGGCCGGGCGGCTGGAAGCCTACCCTCACTGGCCGGCAAGGATGCCCGCCGCCACAGTCAAAAAATCAGCGGCGTCTCTCGCGAGACGCCGCTGGAAAAATTTCACGCCCGCCACACGCGGGCG
>JANNGC010000298.1:0-8189 GCA_031380445.1 Pedosphaera sp. | reverse complement strand
CTCACCGCCGCGCAGAACGCGCGCACCACGATGGACGCGAAGCTGCAACAACTCTGTGCCGCACAAGTCCCGGGCGACACGCATCGCAATCTGAACGTCGATGCTGATTACTCCGGCCAGACCTTCAAGCACATCCTCGTGCCGTTGTGGCTGCTGAACTACGACTACGGCGCGAAGAAATTCCAAGTCGTGATCAACGCCTACACCGGGGCGGTGGACGGCGAGTATCCGAAGAGCTGGGTGAAAATTTTCTTAGCGGTGCTGCTGCTGCTGGCCGTGATTGGCACGGTGTTGTTGCTTTCGAACAAATAACTTTTGCTGAACGTGCGTCTT
The DNA here is from genome assembly GCA_031380445.1 of Pedosphaera sp. Classification (GTDB taxonomy): domain Bacteria; phylum Verrucomicrobiota; class Verrucomicrobiia; order Limisphaerales; family SIBH01; genus JANNGC01. The sequence goes on along the minus strand of JANNGC010000298.1, from coordinate 7,856 downwards.
CGATTTCTCCCGCTATTGCTGTTGCCGCTGCTGCTGGCTTCCTGCTCCACCTTTGCCCGCCGCGAAGGTGTGCAGGTGTACCTGGTCAATCTCGCGCTCGGCGAGTCCACGGTCTGGGAGACAGCGGTGAACTTCACGATCCGCATCCAGAACGAACTGCCGGAGCCGGTCCTGCTGAACGGCGCGGTGCATAAGATTTATTTGAACGGCACCTACGTGGGCGAGGGCCTGAGCAACGAGCGGTTGGAAATCCCGCGTCTCAGCACCGCGACCCAGAGCGTCACCGTCTATCTCCGCAACGTCACCATGCTCACAAAGCTGCGCGGCACCATTGATGCGCAGGCCGTGGACTACAAAATGACGAGCCTGCTCTACACGGAAAGCCAGGGCCGCTATCGGGCCGTTCGCGAGTCACGACTAGATCTGAAAGATTTCCAACCGGCGGGAACGGCTCCTTAGCGCGACCAAAAGGCAAACGGTCCGCCGGGGATTGTCCATTGGCTTCGCCCGGAACGTGCGTTAAGAAAAGCGCGTCATTCAGCCGAAGAAAATGCGCCACACTCGGACATGGTTTTCAATGCTGGCTCTCGTCGTGGGAGCCAAGTTGCTGTGCGCGGCAGCGGTCGATGTCGCTCAACTCCCGCCACCCGCCTCGATGACGGTTGATTTCACGCGCGACGTGCAGCCCATTTTTGAGCGCCATTGCCTCTCGTGCCACGGTGCGGACAAGCAGCGCGGCGGATTGCGGCTGGATGATAGAGCCTCGGCGCTCCAGGGCGGGGAGAATCACGCGCCGGACATCCGCCCCGGCCGCAGCGCGGAAAGTCCCCTCATCCATTTCGTCGCCGGTCTCGTGCCGGACATGCTGATGCCGCAGAAGGGTGAGCGATTGACCGCCGGGCAAATTGGAATCCTGCGTGCGTGGATTGATCAAGGTGCGGTCTGGCCGGAAGCAGCGCAGAAGAAAACTCACTGGTCGCTCACCGCCGTCACGCGCCCTGTCGTGCCGCGCAGTGGCAAATCCAGAAATCCCGTTGATGCCTTCATCGTCGCGAAACTCGGCGAGAAGAAACTGTCGCCCTCGCCGGCTGCGGACCGGCGCACGCTCATCCGCCGTTTGTCATTTGATTTGATCGGCTTACCGCCGACGCCGGAGGAAGTGGAACGCTTCGTTTCCGACAAAAGTGCCAACGCCTACTCCAATCTCGTCGAGCGATTGCTCGCCTCACCGCGTCATGGCGAACGCTGGGGCCGGCACTGGCTGGATGTGGTGCGCTTCGCCGAGTCGCACGGCTTCGAGATGAACCAGCCGCGCGCGAACGCTTGGCCTTATCGCGACTACGTGATTCGCGCGTTCAACGAGGACAAGCCTTACGACCAGTTCATCACGGAGCAACTCGCGGGCGACGCGCTCGGTGTGGACGAGGCCACGGGCTTCCTCGTCGCCGGGCCGTGGGATGAGGTGAAGAGTCCCGACCCGGTGCTCACGGCGAACCAGCGCGCGGATGAGTTGCACGACATGGTGAGCACGGCCGGCAGCGCGTTCCTCGGACTGACGGTGGGCTGCGCGCGCTGTCACAACCACAAGTTCGACCCGATTCCGCAGACCGATTACTTCGCGATGAAGGCCGTCTTCGAAGGTGTGAAACATGGCGAACGAAAGCTGCGCTCGGCCAGTCGAAGCGGGCGTGAGCAGGAGTTGGCCGAAAGCCGTCGCGAGCTGATGAAGCTCGAACGCGAATTGGAAGTGTTCGAGGCGCGTGTGCAAGCCGGCGTCATCAGCACCAACAGTTTGCGTGCTCCAGTGAACACACGTCAGAACGTCGAGCGCTTCGCTCCCGTCGCGGCGAAGCGCGTGCGTTTCACCATCGCCAAGACCAGTGACGCCGAGCCGTGCCTGGACGAACTGGAGATTTACACCACCGGAACAGCACCGCGAAACGTCGCGCTGACCAGTGCCGGAGCGAAGGCCAGCGCCTCCAGCGTCTATCCGAATTCCGACATTCACCGACTGGAGCATTTGAACGATGGCCAGCACGGCAACAGCCGCAGTTGGATTTCCAACGAGCGGGGCAGGGGATGGGTGGAAGTGGAATTTCCCGTAGTCGTGACCATTGATCAAATCGTCTGGGGCCGTGACCTCGAACAGCGGTTCAAGGATCGGCTCGCGGTGGATTATCGCATCGAGGTCGCTCTGAACTCGAACGACTGGCGTGTGGTGGCGTCGTCTGCCGACCGGCAGAGTTACAACGCAGGGAAGAAGCAGCCGTCGGGTTTGGATTTCACGAAGCTCCCGGCGACGGAGGCGGCGCGGGCCAGGGAACTTTCTCGGCAACGCACGGCACTGGAGGCGCGCATCGCCGAGTTGGCGAAGTCGCCGATGATTTACGGCGGCTCGTTCGTCGCGAAACCGGAGCCGACGTTCCGCTTTCATCGCGGTGATCCGATGATGAAGCGCGAAGTGGTCGCGCCGAATGCGCCGGGCGCGGTGCCGGTCAAATTCACGCTCGATGCATCGTCAAATCCTGCTTCGACAAATCTCACGGAGAACCAGAAACGGCGTCTCGCGCTCGCGCGCTGGATGACGCACCCGGACAATCCGCTCACCACTCGCGTGATGGTCAATCGCGTCTGGCAATATCATTTCGGCGAGGGACTGGTCAGCACGCCCAGCGACTTCGGCGTGAACGGCGCGACGCCGACGCACCCCGAGTTGCTCGACTGGCTGGCCTCGGAGTTTGTCGCGCACGGCTGGAGCGTGAAGCATCTGCACCGGCTCATCATGAACTCGGAGACCTATCGTCAGTCGAGCGAGGCGAGCGAGAAGGGAATGGCGGTGGATGCCTCGTCGCGCTGGCTGTGGCGTTATCCGCCGCGCCGGTTGGAAGCGGAGCCGATTCGCGACGCCATTCTCGCGGTGAGCGGACAGCTCGACCTGCGCGCGGGCGGCCCCGGCTTCAGTTTCTTCGAGCCGAACGACAACTATGTGCGCGTCTATGCGCCGCGTCGCGCATGGCCGGCCGATACTTTCCAGCGCATGGTCTATGGCACGGTGGTGCGCCAGCGGCCTGATGGTGTGTTTGGTTCTTTCGACTGTCCGGACGGCGGGCAGATCGCGCCCAAGCGCAGCCGCAGCACCACGCCGTTGCAGGCGTTCAACCTTCTGAACAGCGGTTTCATGATGCAGCAGGCGGAGTTCTTCGCCACGCGACTGGAGAGAGAGGCGGGGAGCGACGTGAACGCACAAGTGCAGCGGGGTTTCGAACTAGCCTTCCAGCGTCAACCGGATCGCAAGGAGCGGGACGCGGGCGCGAAGTTGATCCGCGATCAGGGCGCGAAGATTTTCTGCCGTGCGCTCTTGAACGCCAGCGAATTCATTTACGTGGACTGACATGAACGATACGCCGCTCTCCAACGCCGGCCGGTGGATGCTGAACCGCCGGGACTTCCTGCGCCACGGCGGCACGGGCCTGAGCGGCATCGCGCTGCTGGCCTTGCTCGCGGAGCAGCGCTTGCTGGGCAAGGAACCCGCGCGCCCCACCTGGTCACCACAGACTCCGTACGCGCCGCGCGCGCCGCACTTCGCGCCGAAGGCGAAGAACGTGCTCGTGATTTTTTGCTCGGGCGCGCTCAGTCACCTGGATGCGTGGGACTACAAGCCGGAGTTGATCAAGCGCCACGACCAGCCGCTGCCAGGCAGTGACAAGCTCATCACTTTCCAAGGCGAGAACGGCAACCTCGCGCGGCCGCTTTGGGAATTCCGGCCGCGCGGCCAGTCTGGGAAGATGATCTCTGACATGCTGCCGCGCCTCGCCGACCTCGCCGACGACATGTGTTTCATCCACTCGATGACCGCGAAGTCGAACACGCACGGGCCGGCGGAGAACCAGATGAGCACGGGCTTCATCCTCGACGGCTTTCCGAGCATGGGCGCGTGGGCGACGTACGCGCTGGGCAGCGAGCAGCAAAATTTGCCGGCGTTCGTGGCCATTCCCGATCCGCGCGGTATTCCGCAGGTGGGGCCGAACCATTGGAACTCGGCGTTCCTGCCCGCGATGTTTCAGGGCACGGCCTTCACGGCGGACAAGCCGATTCCGAATCTTGAAACGCCGAAGGAGATTTCTCCCGCCGGTGAAGCCGGCACGCGAGATTTTCTCAAGCTGCTCAACGAACGTCATCTCTCCCGTCATCCCGGCGACAGTGAACTGAGCGCGCGCATCGCGAGCTACGAACTGGCGGCAAAGATGCAACTGAGCGCCGCCGAGGCCGGTGACTTGAGCAAGGAAAGCAAAGCCACGCTCGAATCCTACGGCGTGAACGACGCGAACAAACTCAAGGCCGGCTTTGCGCGCAACTGCGTGCTGGCGCGGCGGCTCATCGAGCGCGGCGTGCGCTTCGTGCAACTGTTCAACGGCGCGTACGCGATGGGCGAGGGCGTCGGAAATTGGGATGGCCACAAGACGCTCAAGCAACAGTACGACGTGCATCGTGTGATTCTGGATCAGCCGTGCGCCGCACTCATCGAAGACTTGAAACAGCGCGGTCTGCTGGCCAACACCGTGGTGGCGTTTGTCACTGAGTTCGGTCGCATGCCCACGTTTCAAAAGGGTGCGACCGGGCGCGACCACAATCCGCACGGCTTCACCGTCTGGCTCACCGGCGCGGGCGTGAAGCGCGGGTTCAGCTACGGAGCCACGGACGAGTTCGGCCACAAGGCCGTGCAGGATGTCACGACCATCTACGATCTCCACGCCACGCTGCTGCATCTGCTCGGCTTGGATCACGAGCGCCTGAGCTACTACCACAACGGCATCGAGCGCCGCCTGACCGACGTGCATGGGGAAGTCATCCAGGACGTGTTGGCGTGACGTTCGACGGGAGAATCCAGCGCGGAAAAATTACAGCCGTTTCACGCGCACGTTCTTGTAACGCACCACGCTCTTCGGATCGTGGGCTTGGAAGGCAAAGGTGCCTTCACCCAGCTTGCGCATGAAATCCTTGCCGGCCAACGTGCCCGCCGGCTCCTTGTATTCCAGCACCAGTTTGCCATCAATTCGCACCTGCACCGTGTTGCCTTTCACGGTGATGTGCTGGGTCCACCACTTGTTGTCCTGCGAGGGCGTGACGCCGAGGTTGGCGATGTCGTAGATGCTGCCGGTTTTCTTGTAGTCGGTGTGGGAGACATTCACCTGGCACTCGAAGCCGGCCTTGGGCCAACTGCTGTCCTGAAACGCGGTGTGAAAATAAATCCCACCGTTCGAGCCTGGCTCGGTCATCACATCCACCTTGAATTCAAAATCTTTGAAAGGCTTTTCATCGCCCACGTAGAAGAGGTGCGAGCGGTTGCCTTGGGCGATGATCACGCCGTCCTCGATGCGCCACGACTTGGCCTCGGGTTCGGCGATTTTCCAGCCGTTGAAGGTCTTGCCGTCGAAGATCGGAGTGAAGCCGGCTTCAGGATCAGCGGCAAAAATCTGCGCGGACATGACCGCAGCCACAATGGAACTGAGGAGGAATATTTTCATGCGCGAAGTGAATAACTCATCGCGCACGGAATCAAGCCCGCAGAAAAGTGTTCGGCGGACTTGCTCAGTGATCGTGTGAGTCTAGGGCAGGGCGGTAGCCAAACTTTTTCCCCAGCGCAAGACACGCCGCCAGCGGGCGCAAGCCGCCCGTGCAAGTTGGTTCCGAGAGCGACGCAGCGGCCAGACACACGGCCGTTTGCAAGCATTGATCCAGTTCCCAGCCTTCGTGCAGTCCGTAGAGCGCGCCGGCGCAGAACGCGTCGCCCGCGCCCGCCGTGCCGGCGATGTTTTTGTCCGTGAGCTTCAGCGAAGACTGCCACACGTCGTCGCCTTTACGCGTGCGCGCGAAAGCACCTTCCGGAAAATGAATGACCACGACTTCCTTCACGCCCATTTGCAGAAGCGCGCCCGCCGCATGGCGCAACGCCACGGTGTCGAGCTTGCCGTCGGCCTGGCGAATCTTGAAACCAGTCGTCTTGCCCGCCTCGATTTCATTCAGGATGCAGTAGTCGCAGAACTTCAACGCCGGCCCGACGATCCTCGCGAAGCGGTCGCTGTCCTCGCTCACCACATCCACGCTGGTCTTGAGACCGGCGGCCTGCGCGGCGGCAAGCAGACGCGCGGCCTTGGTGCCGTGCTTTACGTCGGCCAAGTCGAGCGCGTCCAGCAGCAGCAGATAGCCGAGGTGAAAAATCTTCGCCTTCGACTTGGTGAAATCGAGATCTTCACCAGTCCACAAGGCGTTCGCGCCACGATTGTGGAAGAACGTGCGCCGTCCGCCGGTGCGCTCGGTCATCACGTCCGTGTAGGAAGTGGCGGCGGCGCTGGTGGCCTTGAGAAATTTCGCGTCAATCTTCAGCTTCTTGCAGTCGGCAAGAATCTGTTCGCCGAACGCGTCCTTGCCCACGAGACCGGCACCGGCAAGCGGAAACTTCGCGCCGATCTTCGCGAGATCGATGAGCACGTTGTAAGGGGCGCCGCCCGTGCCGTAGGCCACGGGGCCGTGGATGTTCGCCAGCGACTCGCGCTGCGGGAACACGTCAATCATCTTGACCTGATCGATAATCCAGTTGCCCCCGGCGAGGACGCCGCTGCGGTTTGAAGGTTGTTTGAGTTTCATTTCCGACGACGCCGCGCCCTGGTGAGAGGAGTCCGGCGTTCAATGTGCGCCATCATTGAAGAAAAACCGCCGCGTTGGGGCAAGCCAATTCACTGCAACACTGTGACCGAGCAAGAAACTGCGCCGACTGAGGGACCAAACAACAAACTTCAAACAGCAAAAAAACACCAAGCTCCAAACCGCCAAGCCGTCTTCGTGCGACTTGGCTGAGACCAGACCGAGAGCTTGCTTGGTGGAACTGAGCGCGCTGCGAACGGTCGCAAAGTTACTGGCTGCGAACTGTGGCTGGATTACGACAAAGCCGCGCTGTAAAACTTGTTTCCAAGATTGAATTACATGTTCGCACAATGTTTGTTGTGTTCAATTAAAGTGTGGCAATTCCTCACCTGCTGCTTCTGCCGCTTTGGGTCTCATCAGTCCAAACCGTGGAAGCCCGGTTCTCAATTCTTCTGCGTTCAAGGCTCCACACCGACTCGGTAGAAATATTTTCCCCCGTCGCTGCTGGCCGCGTTCGTGTCCGTGTAAGTCGTCGTATCGGGCTGGCCGGGAAGATTCTGAGCCAGTGGCACGAAGCCCGCGCCCGTGACGAGATTCGTGCTGCGCGTCAGGAAATACGATTTGCCCGGCACGCTGGCCCAGCGCAGCACGAGATCGGGGCCGGATGCCGTCGGCGTCAGGAAGCGCAGCGCGGAGAGATCGTTGGTGGGAATGGTTCCGGCCCGCCATTCTTGGAAGTTGTTCGCGCGGTCGCCGTCGGGGTCGAGCGTGTCGTCCGTGCCGTCGGTGCGGAGGCCGAATTGTTGCAGCCAGCCGAGGAAGACGCCGCTGACGCCGGGCTGAAACTCATACGCGCCCATGTCCACCGTGCCGCCGGTGATGCGCGGGCGGCCATCCAGATCCGTCGCGCCGGACGCGAACGCGTCGTCGCCGGCGTTCAGGCACGGCGAATTGCTGGCGAGCCGCAAATTCCCGCCGGCCAGATCGAGAAACGCCGGATCGTTCGTGAGGTTGCCCGTGCCGTCCACCGGCAGCGGCGTGGTGCTGGAGAAATGAAAACTGGAATCCAAGTGGTTGGCTCCGTTCGTGGCGGTGTTGTGATAGACGATGCAGTTGGTCAACTGGCTGAACCTCGCGCCGCCGCCGTTCCCGGATGTGTTGCCAGCGAGCGTGCAGTTGTAGAGCCAATTGCCGTATGCTCCCCCGCCCTCTTG
>JANNGC010000005.1:0-1703 GCA_031380445.1 Pedosphaera sp. | reverse complement strand
CGCGGAGTGCGGAGCGCGGACTCGGCCGCGAGCAGCTTGTCATTCAACAGCGACGTGAGCGCGAGACCGCCGAGACCGACGCCGCATTGGCGGACGAAATGACGGCGTGTGGTGGCGCGCAGGGCTTCCTCGAAAACGTGTTGCTGCTTGTTCATGCGACTGAGTGCTGACGTTGGTGACGCCGAAGATGTTCGCAGGAAGGTGGGGAGGTGGCGAGCGGAGAATGCCTGCCCACGGAGCGCGGACTTTCCAGTCCGCAGCAACGCGCTCCAGACGAGGGCGTAAGAACTTGCGGACACTGCTCTCCATCTCACGTTGCTGCGGGCTGGAAAGCCCGCGCTCCGGCGGAGCCGCGCGAGTCTTTGACTCCCTGCCTTCGTTTGCTACGGTGCGCGCCGCTTTAATTCATGACGACACCAGCCAGTGAAAATAATCCCGGTGCGGCCCCCGCGCCCGCGCCCTCCGACTTCATCCGCGACATCGTGGCGGCGGATTTGCAGTCGGGGAAACACGCGAAGATCGTCACGCGCTTTCCGCCGGAGCCGAACGGCTACCTGCACATCGGTCACGCCAAATCCATCTGCCTGAACTTCGGCATCGCGCGGGAATTCGGCGGCGTATGCCACCTGCGCATGGACGACACGAACCCGACGAAGGAGGAAGTCGAATACGTGGAGTCGATCCAGAACGACGTGGCCTGGCTGATCGGCGGCTGGGCGGATCACTGTCTGGGTTTGAAAGAGAAGGGGAAGTCCGCCGAAGCGCGGACGGTGGAGGGCAAGCCGGATTTTTTCATGCCGGCCGTTGTAGGCCAGTTGTTGCCCAACACCACCGGGATGCTGTCGGCGCGTTTGGAACCGTTCTACGCCAGCGATTATTTCGATCAGATATACGAGTTCGCGGTGCAACTGATCCGCAAGGGCAAGGCGTATGTGTGCGATCTCTCGCCCGAGGACACGGACAAGTTTCGCGGCACGCCCGACCGGCCGGGAACGGACTCGCCGTTCCGCACGCGTTCGGTGGAGGAGAGCCTCGACTTGTTCGCGCGCATGAAGGCGGGCGAATTCAAAGACGGCGCGCGTTCGTTGCGCGCGAAGATTGACATGGCGTCGCCGAACATCTGGCTGCGCGACCCGCTCATCTATCGCATCCGCCACGTCACGCATCATCACACCGGCGATGCGTGGTGCGTGTATCCGCTCTACGATTTCGCGCACTGCCTGAGCGATTACATCGAGGGCGTGACGCACTCGATCTGCACGCTGGAGTTCGAGGTGCATCGCCCGCTTTACGACTGGATTCTGGCGAGCCTCGATCTGCCGCGCGCACTGCCGCATCAGTACGAGTTCGCGAAGCTGATTCCGACTTACATGATCGTTTCCAAGCGCAAGCTCATCTCGCTGGTGAACGACGGCGTGGTCACGGGCTGGGACGATCCGCGCCTGCCGACGCTCTCCGGCCTGCGCCGGCGCGGCGTGACGGCGGAGGCGTTGCGCGCGTTCGCCTATCACATCGGCGTGACGAAATACGTGAGCGTGACGGACATTGCGGTGCTGGAACACGCCATCCGCGAGGACTTGAACAAACGCGCGCTGCGCCGCCTTGCGGTGTTGCGCCCGATCAAGGTGGTAATCACAAATTATCCCGAAGGCAAAACCGGGGAACTCGACGCCATCAACAATCCCGGCGATGAGAGCGCGGGC
>JANNGC010000003.1:0-8032 GCA_031380445.1 Pedosphaera sp. | reverse complement strand
GTCCGCGTGTTCATGATCATCCCGAAGCTCGGCTTTCTGGTAATGTTGAAACACGCGGACTCGGCGGTCCGCGCTCCGCAAAAAAAGACGGCGGTCGTCTCCGACCGCCGCCTCGTTGAAACCATTTCCCGCCGTCGCGCTTACGACAGCTCCAGCGTCCCGTAGGTCAGCGCCGGCACTTCCTTGCCGGTGCCGTCCGTGACCTTGCGCGTCTTCTCGTCGAAGAGGCAGGCCATGTTCATGCGCTCAGACTGCTCGGCGAGCGAGATGACCGTCTGCACGCGGATGGCCAGTTCGATGCCCGCGTTCGGCTGCTTGTTCGCGCGGATACAATCAAACCAGTTCTTCTCGTGGACGCGGATGTCTTCGGGCTGAAGACCCTTGAATTGCTGCGGCTCGACGTCTTCCGCCGCCCAGCGCTCGGGCAACAGGTCGAGGCTCTGGCCCTGGTCGGCGAGCTTGAGCGTGGCCTTGTGGCCGTGGATTTCAAAGCCGGGGCTGGACGCGTTCACCGTGCTGGCCGTGACGGTGAGCAGATAGCCGCTCGGGAATTCCGCCGTCAGCGTCACATGCTCCGGCACGTCGCGAATCGGCGTGCCCGGCTGCTTCTTGTCCGTGAGCACGTTCTTCGAGCCGATGCTCGTGACGCGGCGCGGGAACTCCGGATTGCCCGAGGCCAGCATGAGCGGATGCAAACGATGCGGCACGAGATCGCCCAGCAGACCGCCGCAGTAAGGATAATACTTGCGCCAGCGATGGAAATGGTCGGCGGCCAGATCGCGGTTCGTCTTGATGTCCGGGCGCTTGTTCTTCACTTCACCCAGCCACTTGTCGAAATCGAGCGTCTCCGGCGACACCAGCTTATCAATGTCGTAGTTCCATTCGCCCTTGGGATTGTTGCGGCAATAGAAACCATGGCTCCACACGAGCTGGCCGATCTTGCCGCCCTTGATCAGTTCCGCAGCCTTGTGCCAGCCGCCCGCCGAGCAGCCCTGCGAGCCGACTTGGAGAATCTTGCCCGTCTTCTGCACCGTGTCATACACGCGGAAGGCCTCGCCCAAGTAGCGCGTCATCGGCTTTTCGCAATAGACGTGCTTGCCGGATTCCATCGCGTCGCAGGCGATGTTCGCGTGCCACACGTCGTGCGTCGCCACGAGCACGGCATCAATGTCTTTGCGCTCGAGAAGTTTGCGGTAGTCCGAATACACGTCGGCTTCCTTGAGCGGCGTTTCGAGCTTCTTGGCGTAGGGGAATTCGTGATTGCCCGTCATCCAGTCGCGACGCGCTTTGAACAGGTCGCAACCCGCAGCCACGACCACGTTGTTGTCGCCGCCCTTTTCCTGCATGCCCTTGAAGTGATTGATGCCGATGCCGAAGCCGACGCCGACGACGGCGACGTTGATGCGGTCATTCGCGCCAATGACCTTGCCCGTCGAGGGCGCGGTGTTCTGGCCATAGACCGGCGTCTTGATGATGCCGGTGGCCGCGACGGCCGCGCCGACCGTGGCGGTTTTCTTGATGAAGCTCCGGCGGGATTCGCCGGCCAATGAAGTCTGTTCTTTTTTCATAAAAATTTTCTGTTCGTTAAACTTTCAGGGCGTGCGGGCGAGCCTAACGAATGGCGGTAGGCGGTCAAATTTTTTCCCGGTGCGTCGTTTCTTCGCGAGCCAATTGAAACCTTGAAAGCACCGGGCTCAAAGTTAGCATCGCGCCGCTCATGAAAGGCATCATCTTGGCTGGCGGCGCGGGTTCCCGGTTGTTCCCGCTCACGCTCGTGGCGAGCAAGCAGCTCCAGCCAGTATATGACAAGCCGATGGTTTATTACCCGCTGACCACGCTGCTTGCGGCGGGCATCCGCGAATTCTGCCTCATCTCCACGCCGCACGATCTGCCGCGCTTCCGGCAGTTGCTCGGCGACGGCACGAAGTGGGGCGTGACCATCGAGTACCGCGAACAGGCGAAACCCGCCGGCATCGCGCAGGCCTTTCTCATCGCCGAGTCCTTCATCGGAAGCGACCCCGTCACGCTCATCCTGGGCGACAACATTTTTTTCGGCGGGAATGATTTTCCGCGCGCCTTCGCCGAGTTCACCGGCGGCGCGACCATCTTTGGTTATCACGTCCATGACCCGCAGCGTTACGGCGTGGTCGAGTTCGATGCGCAGGGCCGGGCGGTCTCCATCGAGGAAAAGCCGGCGCGACCCAAAAGCAATTACGCCGTGCCCGGCGTGTACATCTACGACAACGAGGTGGTCGCCATCGCGCGGAACTTGAAGCCCTCGGCACGCGGTGAACTGGAGATCACCGAGGTCAACGCCGAGTATCTCCGGCGCGGGCAGTTGCGCGTCATCCGCCTCAGCCGCGGCTTCGCGTGGCTGGACGCGGGGACGAGCAGCAGCCTCTACGACGCCTCGGCCTACGTGCAGACGATTGAGAAGCGGCAGGGGATCAAGATCGGCTGCCCGGAGGAGGCGGCCTTTCGCGCCGGATTTCTTTCCGCCGATCAGTTGCAGGCGGTGATCGCGCAGATGCCCAACTGCGAATACCGTGACTACCTGGACAACGTGCTGGCGGAGGTGCGACGTGTCCGCTGAGGCTCCCAAGGTGATTTTGCTGGGCGCGTCCGGTTACATGGGCCGGGCCTTCGCGCGCGACCTTGAACGGCGCGGCTGGCCTTACACCGCACTTTCCCGAAGCGAGCTTGATTACACGCGCTTCGACGTGCTGTGGAAATTCCTGCGCACGACCAAGCCCGCCTTTCTCATCAACGCCGCCGGTTTCACCGGCCGCCCGAATGTGGATGCCTGCGAGACGGCGCGCGCGGACACGCTCCAAGGCAACACGCTGCTCCCGCAGACGGTGGCGCACGCCTGCCACGCGGCCGGCGTGCCGTGGGGGCATGTCTCTTCGGGCTGCATTTATTCCGGCGCGTGGCTGGCAGACGCCGGGCAGCGGCGTGTCGAGAAAGACCTGACCGCGCCGGGCGTGCGGGCCGCGCTCGCGAAAAATCCCGCCGCGCTGCAAGGCTTCGTCGAGACCGACGAACCGAACTTCAGCTTCCACCATCCGCCGAGCAGCTTTTACAGCGGGTGCAAACAGTTGGGCGAAGAAGCCATCGCGGGACTTGGCGAAAGCTACGTCTGGCGGCTGCGCATTCCGTTCGATGAATTCGACGACACCAAGAACTACCTGACCAAGCTCCAGCGTTACGCGCGGCTCTACGAAAATCTCAACTCGCTCTCACATCGCGGCGACTTCGTGCGCGCTTGTCTGGACCTGTGGGAACGTCGCGCGCCCTTCGGCACCTATCATGTGACCAATCCGGGTTTCGTCAGCACGCGCCAGGTGGTGGGCTTCATCGAAAAAATTCTCCGGCCCGCCCGCGCATTCGAGTTCTTCGCGAATGACGAGGAGTTCTATCGCGCCGCCGTCGCGCCGCGCTCGAACTGCGTGCTGGATGTCTCCAAGCTGCTGGCCGCCGGCGTGCGGATGCGTCCCGTCGAAGAGGCGGTGACCGACACATTGGAAAACTGGCAATCCACGCCGGGTGCGTGAGGACTGCGCTCCAATAAAAAATAAACCGACCTGCGACCGCCCGATTACTGGCCTTGCTTGGTTATCCGCTTGATGGCCCGTTTCATCCGATGCAGCAAGGTGCGCGGCTTGGCCGGCTTCCGGGACGGGAGCGAGGGGGTGCCGGTTTTCAGACGCTCCGGTTCCTTCATCGGCCGCTTTTCGATGACGAGGATGCTGTCGTAGTAGTGCAGCGAATGAACCGTGCGGGTAAAAGGGGAAACTGAAAGCGCCTGCTGGTCTTTGGAGTGCCAGCCGTGAATGTAATCAATGAAATCCTTGCTGTATTCGATGAACGTACCCGCGCGCTTCACTCCGCCGCCCCACTTCTCCCAATAGGAGGTGTGCAGGTCTTCGCACAGATACACGCCGTTCTTGTCCACATGCGGAAACAGCTCCTCGAAGGTATTGATCTGCTGCTTCATCGTGTGGCCGCCGTCATCAATCAGCACGTCAATGCGCGGCATGGCGCGCGCGATTTCTTGCAGGAACTTCCGGTCTTCCTGGTCGCCGATCATGATTTTGACCTGGTCTTCCTCCAGCCCCTGACAGTCCGGGTTGATGTCCACGCCGAGAATGTTCGCCTTCGGTCCGAAGTAATTTTTCCACATCTGCAACGAGCCGCCCTCGGACACGCCGAACTCGAGGATGTTGACCTCCTTCCCGCGGAACTTCGCGAAGTGCCGCTCGTACGGTTCGAAGTAGTGCTTCCACTTGTGGATGAGCTTTCCACTGTTCCCGTAAAAATACTTTTCCAGATCATTCATGGCGTGTTTCTCCCGGCCCTCCGTATCAGCTTGGAGTCCGTGCGGGCAGGCTACGTTTCTCTCCCGCGCTGGCAAGGCGAATCAAATCCGGGATCGTGATGTGGATGGGGGTGCGTCCCGACACGTTGGTGGTGGAAGTGGTCGCGCTGCGACCACTCCGCCCGCGCAAAGCGGGCGGCCCGTGCGACCGACGGTGTGCAGCGTGCGTTGGGCTTTCGGGCGGGCCGCTCTGCACGGCCCGACTGCTCGCAGCGCGAGCAGTTCCACCTCGTGGGTTTGCCAAGGGTATCGAGATGCACCCGCGTGTTCCTTCACACCGATTGATGCTTGGAAGCGGCTCCGCCCGTCGGTACCGTGAGCTTCATGCAAGGCATCATTTTGACTGGCGGCGCGGGTTCTCTGCTGTTCCCGATCTCATGCGTGGTCATCAGCTCGCTCCGAAACGGAATATCCGCCTGACGCTTAACTTTTCATGATGAACCTTCTGGTCACCGGCGGCGCGGGCTTCATCGGCTCCAATCTCATCCGCCACATCATCGCCCGGCCCGAGGTCGCGAAGCTCGTGAACTTGGACTGCCTCACGTACGCCGGGCATCTCGCCAACCTCGAAGGCGTCACTGGCCAGACGAATTACGTCTTCGAGAAAATTGACCTCCGCGACCAAGCCGCCGTGCGGCGCGTGGTGCAGCAGCACGACATCACGCACGTCATGCACCTGGCCGCCGAGTCACATGTGGATCGTTCCATCACCGGCCCCGGCGATTTCATTCACACCAACATCGTCGGCACCTTCCATCTGCTCGAAGCCTGCCGCGCTTCATGGTTGGATTCCTCCTTCGCCCTTCGTCATTCGTCATTGGCCCTGCGTTTCCTCCACGTCTCCACGGACGAAGTGTTCGGCAGCCTCGGCCCGACGGGCTACTTCACAGAGACCACATCGTACGCGCCGAACTCGCCCTACTCCGCGAGCAAGGCCTCGAGCGACATGCTCGTGCGCTCCTACCAGCACACTTACGGGCTGCCGTGCGTGGTGACGAACTGCTCGAACAACTACGGCCCGCGCCAGTTCCCGGAGAAGCTGATCCCCGTCGTCATCCAGAAGCTCCTCGCCCGCCAGCCCGTGCCCGTCTATGGCGATGGCCTCAATGTGCGCGACTGGCTCTTCGTGGACGACCACGCGGACGCGCTCTGGCAAGTGCTGCGGCACGGACGCGACGGCGAAACCTACAACATCGGGGGCCACAACGAGTGGGCGAACCTCCGCATCGTGGAACTGATCTGCGACCTCATTGACGAACTGGCTCCGCAACTGGGCGGCAGCTCACGGCAGTTGATCAGCTTCGTGAAGGATCGGCCCGGCCACGACCGCCGCTACGCCATTGATGCTTCCAAGATTGAACGTGAACTCGGCTGGAAGCCCGCGCACACCTTCGAGCGCGGCCTGCGCGCGACGGTGCGGTGGTATTTGGAAAATCAGGACTGGGTGCGTCAGGTCCGGCCCGCATGACTTCCTCGTCCGCCAAACTTCCTTACCGCGCGGACATTGATGGCCTGCGCGCCATCGCCATCCTGCTGGTTGTGTTTTTCCACGCCGGACTCGGCTGTCGCGGCGGGTTCATCGGCGTGGACGTGTTCTTCGTCATCTCGGGATTTCTGATCACGGGCATTCTGCTGCGCGAACTGGACGCCGGAAACTTTTCGCTGCTCCGGTTCTGGCACCGGCGGGTGCGGCGGCTGTTCCCCGTGCTGCTGGTGGTGCTGGCGGTCACGCTGGCGACGGGCTGGGCGGTGCTGGTGCCGGTGGAGTTCGCGCAACTCGGCGATCACGCGCTGGCCACGCTGGCGAGCGTGGCGAATTTCCGGCTGCAAAACGCGACCGGCTACTGGGCGCCGCAGGCAGATTTTCTGCCGCTGCTGCACATGTGGTCGCTGGCGGTGGAAGAGCAGTTCTATTTGCTGTTCCCGTTGCTGCTCGCGCTCGGGCATCGCTTCGTGCGGGCGCGACTCGGAACGGCGCTCGTGGTGCTCGGCGCGATCTCGCTCGGATTCTGCCTGCTGCAGCAACCCGGCCATCCCAAGTCCACGTTCTACCTGCTGCCGGGGCGCGCGTGGGAACTGCTGCTCGGCGCGATGACGAGTTACGCGCTGCATCGCGGCTTCAAGCTGCGCGAATCCGTGGCTCCGTTCGCGGCGTGGCTGGGGCTGGGGCTGGTGATCATTCCAGCCTTCACTTTGGAAAAGGGCGTGGCCTGGCCCGGCCCGCTGACTTTGCTCCCCACGGTCGGCACGGTGCTGCTGATCATCGGCCACGCGCCCCGGCACTTCGTCTCGCGCCTGCTCTCCGTGCCGCCAATCCGGTTTGTGGGGCTGATCTCCTATTCGCTTTATCTGTGGCACTGGCCGGCGCTGGTGTTCCTCAAACTCGCACGCTACCCGGCACCGGTGACGCGCCTCGAACTGGCGCTCGCCCTCCTCTTCGCCGTCGCGCTCTCGGCGGTCACCTGGCGCTTCGTCGAGCATCCGTTTCGCTTCCGCACCTCCGGGCCGCCGTTGCGTCACAAACCTTTCTTCGCGGTCACGCTGGGCGCGTGGACCTGCCTGCTAGTGATCAGCGTGGCGGTCTGGCGGACGCAGGGTTGGGAAAAACTTTTCTACCAGCGCCTGCCCGCCAGCGCCGGAGTGATCCAACGCCGCCCGGCGAATGAATCCGTCCGCCGTTACAGCGCGGCCAGTTCGCTCGAGCGGGGCGGCGTGCAGTTCAACTGCGCCGGACGCCCGCCCGCCATCGTGGTCCTCGGCTCCAGTCACGGCATGATGCTCGGCCCGCTCTTCGAGCGCCTCAGCGCCGAGCATCAGGTGCCGCTGGCCATGCTCACGCAGGACGGCACGCCGGGGCTTTTCGCCGGTGAAAACACCTTTGTGATCGCGCGCGGAAAAAACAATGTGGAGAAACGGCGGCGGGATGAAATCGTCCAGCGGCTCCTCGCGGAATGGAAACCGGCGTGGGTGATAATCACGGGCCGCTGGGATTCCGAAACCGCGAGCGTGTGGGCGGACGATCCGGAGCGCTCGCTGCGGGAGTTCCAAGCGGCGTTCGCGCACACTGTGGGCTGGCTCACCAACCACGCCGCGCAAGTCGCGGTGGTCGGGCAGGTGCCGCTGCTGCCGCTGCCCAACGACGACAACACGCGGGAGATCCTCGTGCGCTACCGGCGGAACGATTTTCGGATGCCGGTTTTTTTTGAGCGGCCAGAAGACGCCGCGCGCCGCCGCGCCGCCAATCTCATCTTCACGTCGCTGACCAACCAACAAGTGCGGCTCGTGAGCTTGGAGGGAAAATTTCTGCGCCCGGATGGTGCCGTCCGCTACTTCAATGACGAAGCCGTGCTCTACCAGGACGACG
The DNA here is from genome assembly GCA_031380445.1 of Pedosphaera sp. GTDB lineage: Bacteria > Verrucomicrobiota > Verrucomicrobiia > Limisphaerales > SIBH01 > JANNGC01. The sequence continues at coordinate 290 of JANNGC010000003.1, read as the reverse complement.
ATCACTTGAACCGCCTTGGCGCGCTCGAACTGCGCGCGCCATTCGAGTTCCTGTTCCGCGACGCGAAAGCCCGCGCCACGCCGGAGCGTCGGTGACACTCAGGCCAGCAGCTCGCGATACAACTCCACGAGCCGGTCGTTGAGCGTGTTGATGTCGTAGTGTTGCGCGACGTGGGCGCGTCCGGCCCGGCCCATCTCCGGCCAGCGCTCCGGCTGTTCGACCAGCCGACCGAGCGCGATGGCCAGCGCCTCCGCGTCGCCCGGCGGCACGATGAAACCGCTCACCCCGTC
>JANNGC010000001.1:0-3079 GCA_031380445.1 Pedosphaera sp. | reverse complement strand
GGCGGAGTGGTCGCAGCGCGACCACTGCCACCATCACCACAGTGTGAAGGCGTAACTGAGTCCTGGGCCTGCTCGCACTGGCCGGAAGTTTTCGGCGGCGCGAGCCGGATGCAGAACGGCAGCACCAGTTCCGGCACCCGGAGCAGCTTCGAGTTTTTGATGGCTCGCCAGAACATGATGTTCCCTTCGCCGTTCAGAGTTTCCGCAACGGACGCAGGCTGCCCACCGCGCCGACCACAGTGAGGGCGACGCCGCCAAGCAGCAGCCAGATGGCTTTGTCCGTGGGCGCGCCGGTGAAGAATTTGGAGAACTGCGAGCCGAACGAGTCGGTCGAGTTGATGCCGAAAATGATCAGCATGATGCCGATGGCGAGCAGGGCGAGGGAGATTCCTTTGTTCATGGTTTTGGTTCTTTCGTGTTGTGCCACCCGCTGATGAAAGCGTGCGGCGGCTTTAGTTTTCGTCCGTTGGGTAAATTTTGATTCGCGAACCGCCCGATGACCTCGGCCACCGGTGCGGTTCGCGGGCCTCCGCTCAGTGAGCCGAGCAGGAGGAACATTCTTCCTTCAGGACCTCTTCGAGCGGTTCGCGCGTCTGGCCGGTGCGCTTCTGGATGCGGCCCATCAATTCCTCTTCCTTGCCCTCGACGTAGGCCAGGTCGTTGTCGGTGAGCTGGGCGAACTTCTGTTTCAGTTTGCCCTTGGCGATGTTCCAGTTTCCTTTGAGTTCGAGCGCGTTCATGTTTTTCCTTGGTTAAAGTTTTGTTGGCCGGCCACGCCATCCGGCGCACGCCACGGTTTGTCTTTGCAAGCCACGTGCCATGAGTGGGTTTGTTGGCCGAGGCGCGAGAAACCACAGCGGGCGTGTGTTTCAGGTGACTTTTGCGGCAGGAGGGCCGTGCAATTTACGCGAGCCGCACGGCGGATGATTGCGGACTGCAAAGGAGCGCGGCGTTCACGCCGCTACAAGCCGCGCTCTTCAAAAGACTCAACAAGTGCGGGAAACGCCCGGTTGGCGAATGCTGAAGCGGCGTGAACGCCGCGCTCCTGGCTCATCGCACCGCACACGGCATCGAACCTGCGGAGACTTCACTCAATCACGGTCACTCGCGTGACCAACGAACCCAACTCAAAAAGGAATCTTATGTTAAAATGGACGCTCATCTTTCTGGTCGTGGCGCTGCTCGCGGGCGCGCTCGGCTTTGCGGCTTTGGCGGGAACGGCGGCGATGATTGCGAAGGTGCTCTTCGTGATCTTTCTCATCCTGTTCCTTGTTTCGCTCATCCGGCGCAACGCCTAGTGCGTAGGCGGGCGCGCTGATTGAGCGAGGCACGCCGGACGCCGCATTACGGTGCGAACGTCCGGCGAGCAACAACTCACCCGAGGGTGAGTCCCAAGCGGGGCCGTGCGGAAGCGCGGCCCCGCTGATTTTTTCTTTGCTGCGGGCTGAAGGCGTGGCGTTCTCCCTCACCCCGGCCCTCTCCCGCTGGGAGAGAGAGAGAACCGCATCCAGTCCTCTTCGTGAAGAACGCGCCCGTTAGTTTCAGACGCTGACTGACTGGCTCCCTCTCCTCCGGGGAGAGGGCTGGGGTGAGGGGAACAGGGCTTTCAAATCACGGAGCGTTCCAACCCCTCCCGCGCGACGCGTGATGCAAAGTGCATAGCCGCCCTGCCCCATCTTGCAAGCTGCGCGATGCGGCGCGTTGCCCACAAAACCACTTCACTCAGATTCCGAAGCTTTCCGCATCGTTCGCCTCACCCACCCCAGCGGCACGCCAAGAGCTAAGAACACGGGAGACGCTAAAAAAACTTATGCACACCACTCGAAACACGCTCCCGGTCGCGACGCGGAAAAAATCCATCGCTCTGCTCAACGGCACCGTGGCCGATCTCTTCGACCTCTACGCGCGCACCAAGCAGGCGCACTGGAATGTGCGCGGCCAGTCCTTCTTCGCGCTGCACAAGCTGCTCGATCAATTTGCCGCCGCCATCCAGGAGAACCTGGATGAAGTCGCCGAGCGCGCGACCGCTCTCGGCGGCATCGTCGAAGGCACCCTGCGCGACAGCGTGAAGCACTCGCGGCTGAAGAAGAAAGAAGAGCCGGCCTCCATCTCGGGCCAGCGCGACTGGATTCGCGAACTCGCGGAAGTTCACGCCTCCTGCGGTGACGGTGTGCGCGCCAGCATCAAGAAGGTTTCCGACCTCGAAGATTTTGCCACCGCCGATTTGCTCACCGACGTGGTGCGCGTGCTCGACAAGCAGCTCTGGATTTTGGAAGCCCACTTGAACCAATAAAACTCAACTCAACAAACCTATGCTCTACACTGTCGCCCTCATTCTCATCATCGCCTGGCTGCTCGGACTCGTCTCGTCCTACACCATCGGCGGCTTCATTCACATCCTGCTCGTGGTCGCGATCATCATCATTTTGGTGCGCGTCATTCAGGGCAGAAAAGTTTAGGCGCGTGCGCGGATTGCTCCGTTGAGCGCCCGCCACGTTCCACAACCAAAAGGAAAAACAGTTATGAAACGGAACCAACACGCAGAACACGCCGACCTCGGCTCGCTCGCCGAAGACGCCCGCGCGCTCCTCTCGGCCACCGCAGAAGTCGCGGAAGACAAAGTCATCGCCGCGCGCGAACGCCTGTCCGCCGCGCTCGAACAGGGCCGCGAAGCCTGGGGCACGGTGCAGGAACGCGCCGTGGCCGGAGCCAAGGCCACCGACAAAGTCATCCGCACGCATCCGTATCAGTCCATCGGCATCGCCTTTGGCGTCGGCGCGCTCGTGGGCTTCCTGCTCACGCGGCGGAACAACCAGTGATTAGTCACACTTAACCCACGGGGGAACACGACATGAACGCGAAACAGGAATGGACGGAGTGCAGCGGCATACTGCGGGCCATCAGCGAAGCTCCGGCCGTTTGGATTGAGCCGCCGTGGCTGAATTCCGAAGGCGCGTCCTTGAGTGTTCACCCGTGGCGTGACGGTTCGTTTGAACTGACGCTGGGCAACAGCGGTAGTGGGGCGGCCGGGACGGCTGCCCCCCAAAGAAAAAATAAATGAACACCCCGCCCCCCCCCC
>JANNGC010000995.1:0-2021 GCA_031380445.1 Pedosphaera sp. | reverse complement strand
CAAACGTGCGCCCAAACATGCACCGTGTGGGTCAGGCTTCCAGCCTGACGGTTCCAAAGGACACGGCTCTGCTTATGAACACGGGGCACGGATGCCCCGTGAACCGTCAGGCTGGAAGCCTGACCCACTTCCGTCGTCCGCCTCACGCCTTCTCATGCCGCGCGCGGCCCCCGAAGGAAATGTAGGTCTGCTCCGGCCGGGCCTGCGCGGTGCGGCTCCACTCGAAGGCGCGGTCCACGACCGTGTGCATCTGGTCAAACCACCAGCGCGCGCCCGGCGCGCGGCGGGCGCGGGCCGAGCGGCACGGCTTGACGTTGTTCGGTTCAAAACCCAGTTCGATTTGCGTGTTCTTCATGCGCGCAGTGTGCGTGCCGGGGTCGGACAAATACGGGGAGAGGCGGGGACAAAATAAAAAAATCCAAACTGCAAACTCCAAACGGCAAATACACACCCAGTTCCAAACATCAAGGCCGGGCTACCGAGATTTCCCCGCCTGCTTCACCGCCAGCACCACCACGGTCAGCGCCACGCAGAGGGCGGCAGCGAGGAGGTTCTCGCGCGGCACGGGCGAGAAGATGAGGATGAAGTTCTTTCCCTTCACCAGCGCGGCGAAGCTCGACACGCAGAAGGGCATGAGGAACAGGCGGAACAACTGCCAGCGGTCCAGCCGCACCTTTGTGGTGCCCGAGCCGGCCGTGCTCAGGTAGAGCGCGAAGCCGATGATCACGCTCAAGCCGAGGGAGGTGAGCCAGAGCCGCGCGGAGGGATCGAAATACTTCACCAGCACGACGGCGTACCAGAGGAAGTAGCACCACAGGACAAACGTCCCGTGGAAAGCGTGGCGAGGTAGCGCCGCAAGTTCATGCGCGGCGGCAGTTGGCCTCACCGTCCCGGCGCTGACCAGCGTGCGGAACTTTTTCCCGTAACTGCGGAGCGTTCAGTTCGTCGCCGGGGCCACGACGCGGTAGTAGCGGTCGCTCACGAGGTTCGTGGGACTGATGAACGAGTTTGTGGCTCCCTGATCGGGGACGTAGACCAGTCGGTTCATGGGCAGTGCCGGGACATCGCCCACTTTCTTCCAGTTGGAATCCACTTTTTTTCGGTACTCCACGGTGTAGGTCGCGTTCGAGTAGGCGAAGAAAGTCACGATGGCCGGCTCTTCATTGTCCGGCGAGGGCGTCACGCCCAGGATGCGCAGCACGCTGAGCGCGTTGGTCGGATTGGTGCCGGCCACATACTCGGCCAGGTTGCTGGTCGTGTCGTTGTCAGGATCGAGCGCGGCGTCCGCCGAGTTGGTGGGATTGAAGCCGTATCGGATTTCCCAGGAATCCGGGATGCCGTCGCCGTCGGAATCTGCGAAGGCGGAACTCGTGGGCGCGCCCGCCGTGGGTGTGGCCGCCGCCCAATTGATGGGATCGTTGCCAAAGGCCAGGGAGTTCCGGCGCTGCAAGGACGCGCCGCCAATCGCACTCGGCCAGTATTGCGTCGGGTCGCCTTGGTAGTTGGCCCCGTAGTTGACCTTGTCCACGCGCACGAACGGCACGTAGCCCGCGTCCGGATGCGGCGGCAACTGCACCGGGTCCGGCTTGTAGAGTTCGATGCTGTCGCCGCTGTCATTCAGCCGCCCTTCCCACGGCCCGAAGATGGGGACGTTGTTCGAGACCTGAAAGCGGTTGCGGAAGGTCGCGAGCGCGGTGGCGTTGGTGTACGGGTTGAAGCCCACCACGAGGCAGAAGGAGTTGGGCGCGAGATTCGTCAGCGGAAAAACAAAGCTCACGGCCTTTTGCAGTTTCCAGTGGTTGGTCGGGTAGGCCGGGTCATAGAGCGGCACCACCTGGCTGGTCACATTGCGCAGCTCGATGAATTCATCGTTGGGATTTTGATTAAAGATCGGCTGGTTCAACCCGTTGGTAAAAATGAAATAAAACGTATTGCTCGGCGCGGCCATGATTTCATTGATCACCACCGGGCCGATCTTCGGATAGGTGTTGGTCTTGCCGGTGCCGAGCCGGAACTCCGCG
>JANNGC010000985.1:0-3458 GCA_031380445.1 Pedosphaera sp. | reverse complement strand
TCGGACGGGCTTTGGCAATCCTCTACTTCGTCGGAGGCGGGTTTTTTCGCGCGGCGACAAAAACAAGTGGGGCAGGCGTCCCGCCTGCCTTCCGTGCTTGGGCCGTCCCGGCTGGAGAACCACCAGCCGGGACGGCCAGTGGACGAGTGGCAGCCGGGACGGCTGCCCCACTACGGTGCTGGCAACCACCCCTACTTCGTCAGGTAATACTTCGTCGTGTATTCCTGCACCATGCGCCAGGTGTTGTACTGCGGCACCAGCGTCACGAGAGCGCGGCGGATGCGCTGGATCCACGCGCGTGGGATGCCGTTGGCGTCGCGGTTGTAGAATTCAGGAATCACCTGCTCGGTCAGCGTCTGGTAGAGGTTCGCCGCATCCTGACGATCCTGCTCATCAATGGAACTCGGATGCGAGTCGTCGCCGATGGCGAAGCCGTTCGTGCCGTCGTAGCCTTCGCGCCACCAGCCGTCGAGGATCGAGAGGTTCAGGCAGCCGTGGCAGCCGGCCTTCTCACCGCTCGTACCGGAGGCTTCGAGCGGACGGCGCGGGTTGTTCAACCACACGTCGCAGCCACTGACCATCTGGCGCGCGACATGGATGTCGTAGTTCTCGATGAACACGAGGTGTCCCTTCAACTCGCTGAACTTGCTCAGGTGAATGATGCGCTGGATGTATTTCTTCCCCTCGTCGTCGCGCGGATGCGCCTTGCCGGCGAAGATGAATTGCAGCGGATACTTCTCGTTCTTCACGAGCTTCACCACTTCATCGAAGCGGTCAAAGATCAGCGGTGCGCGTTTGTAAGTGGCGAAGCGGCGCGCGAAGCCGATGGTCAGCGCGTCGGGATTCAGCAGCGAATCAAAGGAGATGAAATCATCCGGCGCGGTGCGATGGCCCTCGAAGAGGCGGCGGCGCGCGAACTCCATCAGCTCGCGGCGCAAGTTGTAGCGCATGGACCAAAGCTCTTCGTCCGAAGTCACCGCAGGATCGGCGAGGTGCTTCCAGTAGTCGGGCGAGTTGATGTTCTTCTCCGCCTCGACGCCGAGCTTGCGGCGCAGCCAGTGGCGCTGCGTGCCTTTGACCCAGCCGGGGATGTGAACACCGTTCGTCACGTGACCGATGGGCACCTGCGCGACCGTTCCCGTCGGATAAAGCTCGTGCCACATCTCGCGGCTGACCTGGCCGTGCAGTTCGCTCACGCCGTTGGCGGCCCGCGAGCATTTGAGCGCGAGCACCGTCATGCAGAAAGGCTCGTGCTTGTTGTCCGGCTTCACGCGGCCCAGGGCCATCATGTCGTCGGGGGTCATGCCGAGGGCAGACTGCATCTTCGGCATCACGAAGTTCATCAGGTCGGGCGTGAAACGATCATGGCCCGCCTCGACCGGCGTGTGCGTGGTGAAGATGCACTCCTTCGTGGTGTTCTTCTTCGCGTCCGCGAGCGACTGGCCCGCCGCGATTTTTTCCCGCATCAATTCCAGCGTGAGAAACGCCGCGTGACCTTCGTTCATGTGGAACGTGCCGGGCGTGAGTCCCAGTTTGCGCATCAAACGCACGCCGCCGACACCGAGCAACACTTCCTGCATGATGCGTGTGGTGCTGTCGCCGCCGTACACGCGCAAGGTGAGGTCGCGGTGCATCGGCTCGTTCTGCGGCAGGTTGGCGTCGAGCAGATAAACTGAGCAGCGCCCCACGTTCACGCGCCACGCTTGGAAGGCCACGGTGTTGAAACCGATTTCCACTTCGCAAACGATGCGCTTACCGGCGGCATCGTTGAGCGGTTCCATCGGGAGGTTGCTGGGATTGAGCTGGCGGTAGTAATCCACCTGCCAGTTGTCCTGGTTGAAGGACTGTTGGAAATAACCTTCGCGGTAAAACAGGCTGATGCCAACGAGTCCCAATCCGAGATCGCTGGCCGACTTCAAATGATCACCCGCCAGCACCCCGAGCCCGCCCGCCGCGATGGGCAGCGTCTCGTGGAAGCCAAACTCGGCGGTGAAATACGCCACGGGATTTTTCACGAGGGCAGGGGCGTTCAAGTAGCCCCACGTTTTTTCCTCAGTGAGATAGGCGTCGAACTTGATGAGCGTGCGGCGCACCTTGTCGGCGAACTGCTTGTCTTGCAGACGCACGCGCAGTTCCTGCGCCGAGACTTCGCGCAGCACGGCCACGCCGTTGTGATAAAGATTCTGCCACGCGCGCGGCGACAGTTGATGAAAGATTTCCAGCGTGTCCTGGTCCCAGGTGCCCCACAGGTTGCGGGCCAGACGGTTCAGCCCTTCAACAAGGCCGTTGATTTCGTTTTGAGGTAATGGTGTGTTTTCCATAGTTGAGTTGGTTTCTCCCGGGTCGTGGGATGAGCCGCTGACTTGGCTGGGGCGAACCGTAGGCAAGGCGGGAGTTGCAGTTCAAGCTTTAGCTTGCTGGGAAAAACTGTGCGCGCATCCCGGCCGTCCCGCTGTGGAGTTGGCTTTGGGCCACGACACAGGAATGTGGCTCAACCTTGTCGGCTGGAAAGCTGGCGCTCCGTCGTAACGCCGGCTTTCCAGCCGGCGGGTTGCGAGACTTTCCAGTCTCGTGTTGATGGGGCCGCCCCGATATTCCGTTTGACCCGCAGCGCGCGAGTCTTTCTCATCCGCGCATGAAACCCATTGTGCTGCTTGTCGCCTGGCTCGCGCTCGCTCCGACGCTGTTCGCCGCCTCCGCCACTTTCACCTCCGTGGCCGACACGACCATTTCACCGGACGACGAGGCGCTCGCCGACGGAGCGTCGGTGACGATGATTGCCGGCCATCTCCCGAATCCCGAGGTGGCATCGCGCGGGCTGTTCCGCTTCGATCTCAGCAGCCTGCCGTCGGGTGTGGTGGTGACTTCGGCCACGGTGGAACTGACCGCCAGCGTCGTGGCGGACCCGACCGTGAACACACATCTTCTCCACCGCCTGACGCTGGGCTGGACGGAGGCGGGTGCCAGTTGGACTGCTACGGGTGGAGATTTCTGGGAGAACGCTGGCGGTGATTTTGATCCCGCCTCCGATGCATCCGCGCCCATCGCCGGAGTGGGCACGTACGTCTTCGCCTCGACGGCGGGACTGGTGAACACCGTGCAGCAGTGGGCCACCAACGCGGCGGTCAATTTTGGCTGGGTGCTGCGCAGTGCGGCGGAAGACAGCGGGCGCAATGGAAGGCGTTTCAACACGCGCGAAGCCGCGTCGGATCGCCCGAAACTCGTCGTGGGCTACTTCGTGCCGCCGCCGTCCGTCACGCTCACGAACGCGCGCGTGGCGGGGGCAAATTTCCGCTTCGAGTTCACCGCCTTGCCGGGCAGCAGTTACACCGTGCAATCGCGTCCGCAGGTGGACAGCGGGGCGTGGACGACCGTGAGCACGCACCCCGCGCCGCTGAGTCCCACGGTGATTCCCGTGCAGCACGCGCTCACGCCCACGAACCGTTTCTACCGCGTGG
>JANNGC010000965.1:0-5855 GCA_031380445.1 Pedosphaera sp. | reverse complement strand
CCCGGCTCGCGGAGGAAGTGAGGGATGAGAACTTCGATTCCTTCAGCAACGTGAATGATGTCACGCTCTCGCATCTGCGCGCGAAAGTGGACAAGGGTTTCCCGACCACGCTCCTCCACACCGTGCGCGGCGCGGGGTATGTGTTGAAGGCCGAGGGAAAGGAGGGCGGATGACGGTGCATGGTGGGTTTTGTCGCGCCGCGACAAAACTTAGTGGGGCAGGCGTCCCGCCTGCCATAGTTCTTTGGCCGTCCCGGCTGAAGAACCACCAGCCGGGACGGCCAGTGGACAAGTGGCAGCCGGGACGGCTGCCCCACGGCCAGACGGCTCGCAGCGCGAGCCGTTCCACCACGAACATGAAAACTTTTTCACCCGCGCTTCATCCGCTTTTCACCCGCACCCCGGGACGCTGATCGCATGAGCACTTTGCGCCAACGATTGCTGACTACGCTGCTCGCGTGGCTCGCGCTGGTGCTGGCGGTGTCTGGCGTGGTCGTGTTCCTCCTCGTGCGCCAGACGCTCCTCGGCGATGTCGATCAGTTCGTGCGCGACAAGGCTTTCATCCTCGGCAGCCAGGTGAATCCAACCATGCCCGCGTCCCTTGCATCGGACGAGCGGCCGTGGCGCGGCGACCGTTACACCGGCTTCGGCCAGACCTTCGATCCTGAGTGGAATCTGCTCTACCGCAGCAAGCGTCTCTCCGAAACCATCGCGCCCACCGAGGAACTCAAACGTCTCGCGGCGCATCCCATCGGCGTGGTCGTCCACGACGCGGTGGGGCCGGATGGCGTGCGCTACCGCATGGCCACCGTGCGGGTCGAGCGGCAGGGCAAACTGATTTGCTACTCGCAAGTCGGCGTGCTGTTTCGGGACCGCGACCGTCCGTTGCGGCAGATAATTTTCTGGCTGGCGAGTTGCGGCGTGGTCGCGTTGCTGCTGGCCGGGCTGGGCCTGGGCTATGTGATCCGCCAGTGGAGCGCGCCGCTCACGGCGTTGAGCGATACGGCGCGGAAGGTCAACCTCGGCAGTCTCGGACGACAGCGCTTGTTCGCACCGGCGGACGCGCCGGAACTCGCCACGCTCGCCGCCGCCTTTAACGAACTGCTCGACCGCCTCGAAGCCGCCCACGCCAGCCAGCACCGCTTCGTCGCCGACGCCTCGCACGAACTCCGCACGCCGCTCGCCGCACTGCGGGCGGAGATCGAAGTGGCGTTGCGCCGCGAGCGCGCGCCCGCCGAGTACCAGCGCACGCTCGACTCGAACCGGCACGAACTGGAACGCCTTTCGAGCCTCGTGGAAAACCTGCTCGCCCTCGCCGCGCTTGATGCCAGTCAGCCCGCGCGAGCGAAGTCGCCGGTCGATCTCGCGCTCGTCTGCCGTGACGTGGCCGAGCAACTCTCCCCGCTCGCCGCCGTGCAGAATGTCCGGCTGCAACTGGAACTCGCCGAGAACGTCACCGTTCCCGGCGATGTCTTCGCGCTGGAACGCGCGGTGCGGAACCTCGTCGAGAACGCGATTCGCCACACGCCTGCGAGCGAGCAGATTACGATTCGCGCCGTGCTGGAATCAGGCGAGGCCCGCGTGGAAGTCAGCGACGCGGGCGTGGGCATTGCGCCCGAGCATCTGCCGCATCTCTTCGAGCGCTTCTACCGCGTGGACACGGCGCGCACGCGCACGCATGGCGGCGCGGGCCTGGGCCTGTCCATTGTCAAAGCCATCGTCGAGGCGCACGGCGGCACGGTGTCCGTGGAGAGCAAACTGGGCGCGGGCAGCACCTTCACGCTGCGGCTGCCAACGTCGTGACGGAGCGCGGACCGCCGAGTCCGCGTGTTCATAAAACTGATTCACCACGGAAGACACGGAAAACACGGAAAGGGAAAACAGGGTGTTCCGTCCGCCCGGTTTTCATTCCGTGTTTTCCGTGGTTTCCGTGGTTGAACCTCGGCCTTGATGAACACGCGGACTCGGCGGTCCGCGCTCCGTTCCCAACCTGAAAATTTTTTCACGCGCCGTTCACGTTCGGTTAAGGCCTGCTGGTTCATGGTGCGCGGGCATGAAGACACCAATCATCACCACTTCGTTTCGCCGTCTCGCCCTGTTCGCGCTGCTGCTCGCGACTTCCCGGGGTAGCGCGCAGTTCGCCGTGGACTGGTTCACGATGGATGGCGGCGGCGGAGCCAGTGCCGGCGGCGCTTACACTCTGCACGGCACCATCGGCCAGCCGGACGCGGGCGCGGCGAGCGGCGGGAGCTACACGGTGCAAGGCGGGTTCTGGGGCGCGTTCGGCGCAACGATGGAAAGCGCGCCGACACTTCGCATCCAGCGCGAGGGCGCGAACATTCTCCTCGCGTGGCCGAATCCTTCGAGCGGTTTTCAACTCCAGGAATCTTCCAGCCTCACCACGCCGGACTGGACGGATGTGAACGCCGTGCCCGTCCTCGTCAGCAGCGAGAAGCAAATTAACCAACCCGTCGCGACGGGCGTGCGCTTCTACCGGCTACGCAAACTGTGAACCGACCATCACCCACGAACCGACCTGCCACTCACGAATATGAAAACTGAAATGCGAACTGCGAACACGGAAGGCCGCTCGAACACCGAGGGCCGGGGAAAAATCACGGAACTCTTCGACAGGAAAATGGGCGACAAGAAAATGGGCGTTAGATTTTCCTGTCCGACATTTTCCTGTCACCACTTCCTGCTCGGCTATCTCGTCCTGGTGGCGTCGCTCGTCTGCGGTCACGCGGCGCCGCTGGGCAGCGCCTTCACTTATCAGGGCCGGCTGACGGAGGGTGGACAGCCGGCGGGCGGCGAATACGATCTGCGCTTCGCCCTCTACGACGCGGATGCGGGTGGCAATCAAAGTGGCCTTGCGGTGACCAATGAAAATGTCTGGGTGACGAACGGCGTGTTCACCACCGCACTGGACTTCGGCACGAACACCTTCAACGGCCAGGCGCTCTGGCTGGAGATTGCGGTGCGGCCCGGTGCCAGCCCGGACGCCTTCACCAATGTCACCCCGCGCCAAGCCATCACGGCCACGCCGTATGCGCTGCGGGCCTTGAGCTTCAGCGGCGTGCTGACCGATGGCCAACTCGCCGGCACCTACGGTGGCGCGGTCAACTTCAGCAACGCGGCCAGTCGGTTCAACGGCAGCTTCAGCGGCAACGGCGGCGGGCTGACCAATCTGAGCGCCGCGAGTCTCACCGGCCCGGTGCCGGTCGCGGCCTTGAGCAACGTGTGGCGCGTCGGTGGCAACGCCGGCACGATTGTGGCGAACAACTTCCTCGGCACCACGGACAACCAATCGCTCGAACTGCGCGTGAACAATGCGCGCGCGCTCCGTTTGCAGCCGGACGCATCGCCGCAGAATGCGCCCAACATCATCGGCGGCTCGCCGGTGAACACCATCGCGCCGGGCATCGTGGGCGCGACCATCGCGGGCGGCGGTTCGGCGGATTACGAGGGCAACGGCGCGGCCCCGAACACCGTCGGCCTCAGCTATGGCACGGTCGGCGGCGGCGTGGGCAATGCCACGACCGGAGTCGGGGCCACCATCGGCGGCGGCTACAACAACACGAGCATCGGCTTCTTCGCCACGGTCGCGGGCGGCGGCGTGAACGTGGCGAACGGCGACTACGCCTTCGTGGGTGGTGGCCTGTTCAATCAGGCGACCAGCACCGTGGCCACTGTCGCGGGCGGGCGGAACAATCGGGCGCTCGGCATTTACAGCAGCGTCGGCGGCGGCACGAATGTGCAGGCGCTCGGCGGCTTCAGCACCGCGTCCGGCGGGAAGGACAATCTCGCCCTGGTCTCCTACTCGACCGTCGGTGGTGGACTGGGCAACACCAGCAGTTCCTCGTACGCCACCGTGGGCGGCGGCAACGGGAACGTGAGCAGCGGCAGTTCCTCAACCATCGCCGGCGGCATTGGCAACCTCAGCAGCGGCGGGGCTGCGACGGTGGGCGGCGGCAATGGGAACGAGAGCAGCGGCGTTTGGGCCACGGTGGGCGGCGGTCTCCGGAACCTCGGCAGCGCCAGTTACTCGACGGTGGGCGGCGGCGGCGACAACCAGGCCACAGTTACGTACGCCACGGTGGGCGGCGGTGAATTCAACCGGGCGCGCGGCGCTCACGCCACCGTCGCCGGCGGGTGGAACAATGAGGCGACCAACACGGCCAGCGCGGTCGGCGGCGGACGGTTCAACCGCGCCTACGGATCGTTCAGCACAATCGGAGGCGGAGCCAATGGACAGGCCTCGGACGGGTTCAGCACCGTCGGCGGCGGGAGCAACAACACGGCCTCGGGCGAGTCCGCCACGGTCGGCGGCGGGCAGAACAATTCCGCCAGCGCGAACGGGTCCACGGTGGCGGGCGGGCGGGCCAATTCCGCCAGAGGCTACTATAGCGCCATCACCGGCGGGTCGAGCGCGTTGGCCAGCGGTGATTTCAGTTTCGTCGGCGGCGGGCACGAGAACCGCGCCACCAACACTTACAGCCTCATTGCTGGCGGCTACCAGAACCGGGCGGACGGTTACGCCTCCACGGTCGGCGGCGGCTACCGGAATGAAAGCGTGGGGAGCAACTCGGTGGTGGCGGGCGGCCGGCTGAATGTCAGCAGCGGAAAATCTTCGACCATCGGCGGCGGCTCGTTCAACGAGTCCACGGGCGAACACAGCACGGTCGCGGGCGGCAATTACAACCTGAGCACCAGCCTTTACTCGACGGTCGGCGGCGGCCTGGCCAACGAGGCTTTGGGTTTCGGCGCCACCGTCCCGGGCGGACATGTGAACCGTGCCTTGGGCGACCGAAGTTTCGCCGCTGGCTACGGGGCCCGCGCCGACCACGCGGGCGCGTTCGTCTGGGCGGACAATCAGGGGTTCCTCTTCAGCTCCTCCGCCCAGAACCAGTTTCTGATTCGCGCCTCCGGGGGCGTGGGCATCGGCCATGAGAATCCCAATGCGCCGCTGCATGTCACCGGCGGATCGGATGTCACGCTCGTCAGTGGCGGGCATCTGATTCTTGGTCCGTCTTCCGGCGGCAACCTGGCGCTGGACGGCAACGAAATCATGGCGCGCAACAACGGCGGCGGAGCCACGCTTTACCTCAATGCCTCCGGCGCCGCAGGCGTCTCCATTGGCACCGCCGTCTCCGGTTCGCTGCTGCGCGTTTTTAACGCCACTTGCGACGGCAGCACTTGGAACAACGCCTCGGATCGGAACCTCAAGTCCGGCTTCGCGCCGGTGGATGCGCGCGCGGTGCTGGCGAAGGTCGCCGCGCTGCCCCTGCAAAGCTGGCACTACACCAACGCGCCCGGCACGCGCCACGTCGGCCCGATGGCGCAGGACTTTCACGCCGCGTTCGGACTCGGCGCGGACGACAAACTCATCGCCACCGTGGACGCCGACGGCGTGGCGCTGGCGGCGATCCAGGGACTCAACAGTTTGGTGCAAACGCAGGCGGAAGAACTGCGCGCGCTCAAGGGCGAACTGGCGGAATTGCGCCGCGCGGTCAACAGTGGCGGCAGCAACACGGCGAGACATTGAATTATGAAAAGATTGAGCATGAACTGGTTGAAACTCGTGACTGTGCTGCTGCTTGCCGCGTTGTCGGTGAGCGCGCAAACGCTGCCCACGAATTACCGCGTCACGAACAACTTGCCTTACGTCACCGGCGGAGTCGCGCGGCAGTGGATGGATTTGTATTACGTGCCGTCGAACGCCGTGCCCACGCCGGTCGTGGTCTGGGTTCACGGCGGCGGCTGGGCTTCGGACAACGAGAACAATCCCCGCGCGCTCGCTCTGACCAATCACAACATCGCCGTCGCCGCGATCAGCTACCGCTACACCACGAATCC
>JANNGC010000961.1:0-15566 GCA_031380445.1 Pedosphaera sp. | reverse complement strand
GATTGAGCGTCTCGTTCACATCCGTCCGTTCCCACAATCCTTCCTCCCGAATTTGCAGCTCATGCTCTCCAAGCAATCCTCGTTGCTTCCGAAAAAGCACGAGGCAGGCGAGGAAAGCGATTTGAACACACGTCACGATGGTGAAAATGATGAGGCTGAAGAAGACGACAAAGAAGACTTTGAAACCCACAGAACGTCCCGATACGTGAGGCTCGCTCAGTTGCAGGCACCCCATGCCCAGAGCCAAGAGGCTGAAAATGATCACTACAACCCTGTTCCGCGCGAGTTGATGGAGATGAGCTACGAAAATATCTCCACGACCTAACGAATACCGAACAGTCATCTGCGCTGCGGCCCCGATCTTCGGCGGTGTTTCGTTTGAAACCATGCGCGGCACCTATTGGTTCGTCCCCGTCCTCCGGTTCAGCTCCTGAATCCGCAGGCGCGCGATTTCCGCGTAGGCCGAGGCCGGGTCTTTGCTCAGCGCCTCGTTGTAATAAATTTTCGCCGCGTCCCACTTCTTGCGCTTTTCGTAAAACTTCGCCGTCTCGTACGCGCCGCGCGCCTGCTCGGTCTTCAGCATCTCGATGCGCGCCTTGGCGTCCGGCACGCGCTTGTCGTCCGGGTGCAGCGTGGCGAAGTCATTGAAAGTGCCGATGGCCTTCGACGCCACGGTCTGGTCGTAGTCGGCGGTCTTGGATTCCTTGAGATACGCCAGGCCGGCCTTGAACATCGCGTCGCTCGCCACTTCCTCGCGGTCAGCGTAGCGGTCGGCGGCGCGCTCGTAGGCGCGCACGGCCTCGGGATAATCGTTCTGCTTCTCGCGCGTCGCGCCGATGTTCATCTGCGCCTGCGGGCCGACTTCGCTGTACGGCCCGTTCTTCACAATCTTCTCGTACATCTCCGCCGTCTTGTCCTTCGAGAACGGCACCGGCACGTAGCCCCAGAGCCGGCCCCACTGGCCGTCGAGGAAGCGGTTGGCGATGGCGAACTGGCGGCCGAGAATCTCGTTGTAGTTTTCGATCTTCGGATATTTCTCGAGCAAGTCCTGGTAGCGCTTGAAGGCGAGTTGATCCTTGCCCTGTTCTTCGAGGCAGCGGGCGACGAGGTATTGCGCGCGCGGGGCGTAGTCGGAGAAGGCCCAGTTGCTGACGGTGCGTTGCGCGGCCTTTTGCGCGAGCTTGAAGTCGCCGACCTCGAAGGCTTTCTCGGCGACTTCGAGCTGATCCTTCGCGCGCGTCTTCTGCCACGCGCCGGTGTCGCCGGGCTTTTCGTAGGTCCAGCCTTCGCCGGGACGATAGATGAGCGGAGCGGGCGAGCGATACGGGAAAGCCAGCACGCACACGACGATGCAGCACAACTGCACAAACCAACGAGTCATGTTGGAATTAGAGCGGCAAAGCGGAAGCGGGCAAAGGGAAAATTCAGGGGCGCGCGGACATTCCTGTCCGCAGCAACGTGATGACGACGAAAGGTTCTCGAGTCGTCAGGAGTCTGCCGGGTGTTCCGGCTTGGTGCGGACTGGAATGTCCGCGCTCCCCGCCTTTACTTCACTCGGCACCTCACAGACATTTCCAGCGAAGGAGCCTGAATGATGAAAACCTTTGGAATGATTTTCCTGCTGGCCGTCTTGGTCAGCGGCTGCGCAACCACGCCCAAGAGCACAGTCGAGACGCGCAAGACGGAACGCACTTCAGCCTACGCCGCGCTCACGCCCGAGCAACGCGCGCTCGTGGATCAGGGCCACATCAAAATCGGGATGCCCGAGGACGCCGTGTTCATCGCGTGGGGCCAGCCCTCGCAAGTGCAGAGCAGCGAGACCGCCGCTGGCCCGGTCACGACGTGGATTTACACCGGCACGGGCTATCAGGAGCAGCGCCGTTGGAATTACAATCGCTATGGCGGCGGCTACTACGGAGGCGGGCGACGCGGCTACGGCTACGTGCAACCGCTGCCCACGCTGGATTACGAATACATCCCGTATCGCTACACGGCGGCAGAGGTGGTTTTTGAAAAGGGCTTGGTGAAAAGCTGGAAGCACACCTCAGCTCCGCCGGTGCAGTAGTGCGGGGGAGTTGCTGGTTGAAGGTTGAAAGTTGCAGGTTCGCTCCCGAATAACCGTGGCCCAACTTGCCACCTTCAACCTTCAACTTTCAACCCGCCTGCTTCGTCCTGCGATACAGTTTGTAAATCGCCGCCTGGTCCGTGCATTTGATCACCATCTCATCAATGCACACATGCGGCGGACGGCTCGCCACCCACACCAGCGTCTCGCCGATGTCCGGGGCGGTCAGCGGATTCACGCCGTCATAAATTTTCTTCGCGCGCTCAGCGTCGCCGTCAAAGCGCACCAGTGAAAATTCGGTCTCGGCGAGACCAGGATCGACAGATGACACGCGCACGCCCGTGCCGAACATTTCCAACCGCAGCGCGCGGGTGATTTGCAACTCCGCCGCCTTCGCTCCGCAATACGCCGAGCCGCCCTCATACGCCGTCCGCGCCGCGATGGAGCCGATGTTGATGATCGAGCTGCCGGGATTGATCGTCAGCAACGGCAGCAGCGCGCGCGTCACGCGCAGCACGCCGAGCACGTTCGTCTGCATCATGAATTCCCAGTCTGCGTCCTTGCCGTTGGCCACGGTGTCGATGCCCTTCGCGCCGCCCGCGTTGTTGATCAGCACGTCCAGCTTGTCCGTGTGCTGCTTCACGAACGCGGCAAAAGCTTCCACGCTCGGCGTGGAGGCCACGTCCAGCGCGCAGACCTGCGCGTTCGGCGCGCCGAGTTTCCGCGCCTCCGCCGCGACCTGTTCCAGACGATCCACGCGCCGCGCGCCGAGCAGCAGTTTCGCGCCCTCGCGCGCAAAAGCATGCGCCGCCGCCTCGCCGAAGCCGCTCGATGCGCCGGTAATGAGAACCCACTTGTTGGAGAGAGAAGCCATAATCGTTGTGACTGAGTTTTTGTCGCGCGCAGTGTTCGCACCACGCCTCCGTACGTCAATAAACCAGCGTGGCGTTTCCGCCGCGCTGGTTCACAAAGCTGTTCGTGCGCACTACGCGCCGTCGTTGCCGATGGAGCCGGTCGGGCAGATGTCCGCCGCGCGCCCGGCCGCCGCTTCCTCGTCCGGCGTGGCCGGCTGCTTGAAGAAAAACACATGCGACTGGTCATCGCTGTATTTCAGGAGATTGCCGGCCTCGTCCATGCAGGAGTTGCACGGGACGCAGGTGTTATCCACGTACCATTTGCCGGGGACGTTCTCGGGCTGCTTGTTTGTTTTGTCGGCCATAAATGTGTGTTGGTTATCGGCGCGCTGCGACGCCGCTTAATTTTCTGTCGGGCGAGGCTAACGAAACCAACTTCGCTGACAAGCACTTTGGCCGGAAGGCCGCGCGGCGGGGTTCGACTGGCGGAAGAGTCGAATGCCGGCCGCGCTATATTGCTTCACGCCGAGTAATCCAGATAGACCGTCTTGATGCGGGTGTAGAAATCAATCGCGCCCGCGCCTTGTTCCTTGAAGGAGTCGGTGCTGCTTTTCTTCACGCCGCCGAAGGGGGCCTGGAGCGCGAGGCCGGTGGAGATCTGGTTGATCTTCACCACGCCGGCCTGGATGCGCTCGGAGTAGAGCATGGCCTTCTTGAGGTCGCGCGTGACGATGGAAGCGGAGAGGCCGACATCCACGCCGTTGGCCACGGCGATGGCTTCGTCAAAATTCTCCACGGCGATGATGGCGATGACGGGGCCGAAGACTTCTTCCTTCGCGATGCGCATCGACGGCGTGACGCCGGTGATGATGGTCGGCTGCATGAAGAAGCCGTGCGCGAGTTCGCCTTCGCTCAGGCGCGCGCCGCCACAGGCCACCGTGCCGCCCTCGTTCTTCGCGATGTCGATGTAGTCGAAGTTGCCCTTGAACTCCTGCTCGTTGACCGCCGGTCCCATCGTCACGCCCGGCTTCAAGCCGTTGCCCACGACGATAGCCTTGGCCTTCTCGATCAACTTCTCGGTGAACTGTGCCGCGACAGACTTCTCGACGATGACGCGGCTGGTGGCGGTGCAAGCCTGGCCCGTCAGCCCGAAGCCTGCGATGGCCACGAGGCGCGCGGCGAGATCAAGGTCGGCGTCGGCGAGGACGATGGTCGGGTTTTTGCCGCCCATTTCCATCTGCGCGCGGGCCATGCGCTGGGCGAGTTGCTGATAAACCTGCGCGCCCACCTTGAGCGAGCCGGTGAAGGAGAGCGCGGCGACGTTCGCGTTGGTCGCGAGTTCGCCGCCGACCGAGCGGCCGTCGCCGGTCACGACGTTGAGGACGCCTTTGGGCAACCCGGCTTCGGCGAGAATCTTTGCCAGCTCAAAACTCATGGCCGGCGCTTGCGACGCAGGCTTGAGCACCACGGCATTGCCGCTGACCAGCGCGGGCGCGAGCTTCCACGCCGGGATGGCGATGGGGAAATTCCATGGCGTAATCAGGCCGACGACGCCGAGCGGTTCACGTTTGGTGAAAAGCAAATTCTGCGGCAAGTCGTGCGGGATGGTCTGTCCGCCAATCGTGTAACTGAGTCCGCCGAAGAAGCGGAAGATGTCGGCGGCGCGCTGCACTTCGCCAGTGGCCTCGGCGAGCGTCTTGCCTTCCTCGCGCGTGAGCAGTTCCGCCAGTTCCGTCTTGCGCGCTTCGAGGAGCTGCGACGCCTTGCTCAAGATGCGCCCGCGCGCCACGGGCGTCATCGCGGCCCAGCCCGCGAACGCCGCCTGCGCGGCGTTGATGGCAGCGACAGCCTCGGCCTGTCCGCTCTGCTGATAGCTGGCGACGGCCTCGCGCGTGTCCGCCGGATTTTGGTTCGTGAAAGTTTTGCCCGAAGCGGCGGAAACCCATTCGCCACCGATGAAATTTTGATAACTGCGCATAGTCGTTTTGATTTGAGAGGGCGACGCTAGGGAATCGTCCTCACCGCCGCAAGCATCGGAGCGCGGACCGCCGAGTCCGCGTGTTTAACCACGGACCACACGGAAGGGAAGGCCCGCACCACAAATTGTCCGCACACGTCTTTTTCATTCCGTGTCTTCTGTGTCTTCCGTGGTTCTGACTTTATGAACCCGCGGACTCGGCGGTCCGCGCTCCGATGGTTCCGGCTCGGCAACGCGGAAAGAAATTGTTCTACTCCCGCCATGTCCGAACTCACCCGCGTCCTGGACCGCGTGCAACAGGGCGATCCCCGCGCCGCCGGGGAATTGCTCCCGCTGGTCTATGACGAGTTGCGCAAGCTGGCCTCGGCGAAGATGGCGAACGAATCCGCCGGGCACACCCTCCAGCCCACCGCGCTCGTTCACGAAGCGTGGTTGCGCCTGGGTGGCAGTGACGCACCGTCGTTTCAGAATCGCGCCCACTTCTTCGGTGCGGCGGCGGAGGCGATGCGGCGCATCCTCATCGAGCGCGCTCGTCGTCGTCTGGCGGCCAAACGAGGCGGCGGTGCCACCGACGTTGACCTGGATGAAATCGAAATTCCTTCTCCGCTCGCCGATGACGATCAACTGCTCGCGGTGAACGAAGCGTTGGAGAAATTCGCCGTCCTCGATCCGCGTAAGGCCGAACTGGTGAAGCTGCGTTACTTCGTCGGGATGAGTTTCGACGAAGTGGCCACCGCGCTCGGCATCGCCGTGCCCACGGCCAAACAATGGTGGGCCTATGCGCGAGCGTGGCTCACGGTCGAACTGCGCACCGAGACGCGCTGAGGCCCGACCGTTCCGTCCAACCACGAATGGATCCAGCGCGCCGGGGCCGCAACCAGAGGAAACACCCGGTGACACCGCAGAGCCGGGAAGGACACAGAGATCGCCGGCCGGAAAACCTCTGCGCTCTTCCCGCCTCTGCGGTGCAGACGTGGGTCTGTTCCCTGTTTCACCCCGTCGATTCCTGTTGATTGGTGTGTATTCGAAGTTGCTGGCGGCATCAGGAAATGACGGCAGTCGGAAGCTGAAGTGCGCCGCCGAAGAATTTGAAAATAGTTCCATACTTTCCGCCCGGCGATTGCGCATGTAGAAGCAGATGAACAATTCATCCATGTCGTCACCCCAGGAACGAGAGTCCGCCTTGTTTGCGCTGGCCGTCGAGAAGCCCGTCGTCGAACGGGCGGCCTTTCTTCAGGCCGTTTGCGGAACAGACAGTGCCCTCCGCCAACGCCTTGAAGCCCTGCTCGCCGCCCACGAGCAGCCGGATGAGTTGTTGGGCGACACCGCCAGCAAACCCACCGGGAAGGCGACCATGAAGCTGGAGTTCGCCGAAGAACCGGCGGACGAAGCCGTGGGCCAGACGCTCGGGCGTTACAAGCTGCTGGAGAAAGTGGGCGAGGGTGGCTGCGGGACGGTCTATGTCGCCGAGCAGACCCAGCCCGTGCGCCGTCGGGTGGCGCTCAAGGTCATCAAGCTCGGGATGGATACCAAGGAAGTCATCGCACGGTTCGAGGCGGAGCGACAGGCGCTGGCGATGATGGATCATCCGAACATCGCCAAGGTGCTCGATGCGGGCACGACGGAGGTGGGCCGGCCCTACTTCGTGATGGAACTGGTGCGCGGCATCCGCATCACCGATTACTGCGACCAGGCCAATCTTAGCACCAAGGAACGGCTCGACCTGTTCATCAAGGTATGCCAGGCCATCCAGCACGCGCATCAGAAGGGGATCATCCATCGCGACATCAAGCCGTCGAACATTCTCGTGACGCTGCACGACGGCGTGCCGGTGCCGAAGGTGATTGATTTCGGCATCGCCAAGGCGACGGAAGGACGGCTGACGGACGCGACGGTTTACACGCAGTTGAACCAGTTCATCGGCACGCCAGCTTACATGAGTCCCGAGCAGGCGGAGATGAGCGGGTTGGACATTGATACACGCTCGGACATCTACAGCCTGGGTGTGTTGCTCTACGAACTGCTGGCCGGCAGCACGCCGTTCGACGGCAGGGAACTGCTCGCCTCGGGCCTCGACGCGATGCGCAAGACCATCCGGGAGAAAGAACCGCAACGCCCGAGCACTCGCTTGGCGACGCTCGGCGCCGATCAGCTCACCACGACGGCCAAGCGCCGTTCCGCCGATACGTCGAAGCTGCAGCACCAGCTCAAGGGCGATCTGGACTGGATCGTGATGAAGTGCCTGGAGAAGGACCGGGCGCGCCGTTATGACACGGCCAACGGACTCGCCGCCGACTTGAAGCGCCATCTCGACAACGAACCGGTGCTGGCCCGTCCGCCCAGTCAGCTTTACCGGCTCCAGAAGATGGCACGGCGGAACAAGGCCACCACCGTCGCGGTCGCCAGCGTCGCGCTGGCTTTGGTCCTGGGTCTGGGACTCGCGATGGCGGCGTTGGTGCGCGAGCGGGCCGCGCGAGAGCGGGAGCGCACGGAATCCGTCCGGGCGGACACCGTGACGACCTTCATCGAC
This sequence comes from Pedosphaera sp., assembly GCA_031380445.1. Taxonomy (GTDB): domain Bacteria; phylum Verrucomicrobiota; class Verrucomicrobiia; order Limisphaerales; family SIBH01; genus JANNGC01. Next base: position 8,139 of record JANNGC010000961.1, on the reverse strand, counting down.
AGCCTGGTGTCGGACCAGTTGCCCACGCTGCTGCAGCAGGGGAATGTCCGCGGGGCGCGGGAGTTGATCCGCAAAGCGGATGCCCTGGCTTCGTCCTCCCTGTCCAACACCCCGGCGGCGGAGCTCAGGCTGCGTTGGAAATTGCGCGCTGCCCTGGTCGATCTGAACGATGCGCCGGCCGCTTCGCAGCAGGCGGAGCTGATCCACCGGCTCCTGCCGAAGGTCACCGACGAGCAACTCAGCGTGCCGCGCGACGAGATAAGAATTGCACTTTCTGGAACCCCCCTTTGGGCGGCCGACCCCGACGACCAGTTGACGCAGGAGCAGGCCATGAAGGACTTGGAGGGCCTCTATGCCGAGTTCATGGGACGGAAACCGCCTGCCAAGGAGTTCGCGGCCAGTTGCAGGTACTATCAGGCAAACTGGTTTGGTTTTGCCAGCAAGACGAACGAAGCGAAGGCGGCGATTGTGGAAGCCCACGAACTGCTCCTCCAGGCCCTGGCCCCGGCTTCTTTGGGGCTCCTGGTGGCGGCCAAATACGTTGAAATCTTGGGACCAACCGATCCCGTGCGGGCCGAGCAGGTCGCCCGTGAAAACCTGGGGAAACCAAGATGCCTGGACCCGGAGGTGCGGGCCGAATACCTGAAGCTGGTTGTGGAACTGAGCAACACCCTCTGTCGGCAGGACCGTTTCGCGGAGGCGACTGCGATGCTGGAAGAGCAACGCCGGTTGTTGGTGACTCGCGGCGGTTCCGGGACATATCTGGTCCGGTTGGATGCGCTGCGCGGGGCGGTCCTGGCCCGCTCAGGCAGAGCCCAGGAAGCTTTGCCGATTCTCGAGGCCGTGGCCACCAACCGGCTTTCCGATGTCATGGATTGGATGAACGCCGCCTTCGTGGCTAACGCCATCGGCGACCATGATTCCTACCAGCGACTCAAGCGGATCTGTGCGCTCCGCTTCACCTCGACTGTAGAAGGGAACGCGGCCCTCTTGGTTGTGGGCGGCCTGTATCAGCAACCCATGGACGATGACACTCTGGCAGTGGCACGGGCCCTGATGGACCGGGCCGATGACGGTTCGATCTTCATCAAACTCCAAATCAACTCCGTCAGCGCCGTCCTGGCCTATCGTGAACATCGCTACCCCGAAGCCCTGGCGCTGCTGGACCGATTCCTTGCCACACCCAGCTCCCGGCCGGGGAGCCGAGTTACACTGGCGGATCCAGCCCAGCAGGCTGGATCAAGGTTTATCCGGGCGATGCTTGGCGCCGAACTCGGGCGCACGGAGGAGGCCCGCCGGGACTTCGCGCAAGCCCGCGACCAGTTGAAGCTGGCCCTTGGGGACAAGCCCGGGCATGACCGCGGCGGCGAGGGGCCTTGGGTTAAGCCTTGGGCTAAATCGTATCAGGCGGAATCCAGGCAGCGCGAAGCGGAAGCGCTGTTCAAGGCCAAAGGTATTCCGCTGCCCGAGCCGGATACGAAGTGAAGCCGGCGCAACCCGTATGATGATTTCCAAATGAATCCCAACCGCGAAGAACTTCTGTTTGGTCTGGCACTGAGTCCGACCATCCGACACCGCCTTTCCTCACGGAAACAAATCGCCCTTGCCCAGCAGCTTGAGGAACTGCGGCAACGGCAGCACGCGCAGCGGGCCGTCCTTCAGTTCCACCGTGCCGTTGTAAACACCGAAGCCGGTCTGCACGATGCCTTCCGCCAGCAACCCTTTCAGCGGAGCACCAAACTCCGGGCGCCAGCGTTCCGAAGCCTTGACCTCGATGCCGACGGCGCGTTTGGCCCGCGTCCAGATGAAATCCACTTCGCTGCCGTGCGGCGTGCGCCAGTAGTGAAGCTGGCCGCCGGTGTTGTGAAACGCCATCGCGGCGCGCAACTCGTGCAGCACCCAGGTCTCCAGCAGAAAGCCGCGCTCCATCCCTTCCAACGGTTCGCGCGAACGACCGGCGAGCGCCCGCGCCACGCCCGGATCGAACAGGTAAAACTTCGGGCTGGCGACTTCCTTGACCTTGGCGCGGCGTTGCCAGGCCGGCAGCCAGAAGCCGATGAGTGTGTCCACCAGCACCTCGAAGTAACCCTGCACGGTGGGCCGAGCCACGGCGGCGTCGCGGGCGAGACCAGCCACGTTGACGATCTGGCCGTTCATGAGCGTGGCGACTTCGAGGAAACGCGCGAAGGAATCCAGACTCCGCACCAGCGCCTCCTGTTGGATTTCCTCGCGGATGTAGTTCGACACGTAGGCGTCCAGCACGTCGAGCGCGTGCTTCGGTTCGGCGTGAATCTGCGGCAGCAGACCGAAACGCAACACGCGATCGAGGTCGAAGTCGAAGTCCAGTTCGGCGGCGGTGAGCGGGAAAAACTGGCGGTTGACGGCGCGACCGGCGAGCAGGTTCACGTCCAGCCGCTTCAGCTTGCGCGCACTCGATCCGCTCAAAGCGAAACGATACTTGCGGCCGGTTTCCGCGATCAGCGCATGGACTTCGTTCAACAAGGCGGGCAGGCGTTGCACCTCGTCCACCACCACCCAGCTACCACGCGGGCGCGCCTCGACCTGCTGCCGGAAGGACTCCGGCTGCCGGGTCAACGCCAGCAGCGTGTGGGTGCGGAGCAGATCGAACCACAGCGCGTCCGGCAACACCTGCCGCAGCCAGGTGCTCTTGCCCGTGCCGCGCGGGCCGAGGAGGAAGAACGAATGATCGGGAACCGGATAACGCCGCTTAAACATCGCCAGCAGATTGACGGTCAAAATGCTGGCGAGCAATGCAAAACTACCAAGCCATGAATCCAAACCGTGAAGAAGCCCTTTTTGTGTTGGCGCTGGAAAAACCAGCGGACAAGCGCGCCGCATTTTTGGAAGCCATGTGCGAGGGCGACGCGGTTTTGCGCCAACGCCTTGACGCCTTGCTCGCCGCGCATGAGCAACCGGAGGCACTGCTGGCCACACAGGCCGAAGCGGGCCGCCCCACGATCAAGCTCGATCTCGCCGATGCCCCCGCCGAAGCCGTGGGCCAGACGCTCGGGCGCTACAAGCTGCTGGAGAAAGTAGGCGAGGGCGGGTGCGAGACGGTCTATGTCGCCGAGCAGACCGAGCCGGTGCGCCGTCGGGTGGCGCTCAAGGTCATCAAGCTGGGCATGGACACGCGCGAGGTCATTGCGCGGTTCGACGCGGAGCGGCAGGCGCTGGCCATGATGGATCATCCGAACATCGCCAAGGTGCTCGATGCGGGAATGACCCTGGGAGCGCCGGCATCCCTGCTGGGGTGATGGTGTGCGGGCCAACAAACGCGCCGGCTGGACGCCGGCGCGCCCAGGCGCGCCCGTTCTTCGCAACCTCCCGCTTCACGTGCCGGATCGAGATGCGCCCCGGCTCCGGTCTCCTGCGTCATCGCTGTTGCCGTGTCGCGCGGGCGGGGGCAGATTCGGCGCACATCCAATGAAAGCGTCGTCACTTTTTCTCGGACGGAGAAATGCCTCACGCCAAGGCCGCGAAGGTCGCCGAGGTTTTCCCCTGTCGCGTCCTTCGCGGCCTTGGCGTGAGGCCATTCTTTTTCTGGCGCTCACTTGCTGCGCCCGCGCCGCCGACCTCGTGCCGATTCCCGATTTCGGCCTGCGCTTGGAGCGCGGCTTTGCCATCAGCGAATTCGCCGGGAACGATCTCGCGCCCGACGTGTGGTGCATGACGCTGGATGCCGCCGGGCGTGTGGTCGTGGGCAACGGCAATTCCATTCGCGTGCTGGTGGATGAAGATGGCGACGGCGAGGCGGAGGATTTCATCACCTTCGCCAAAGTGGAGCGTGGCGTGATGGGCCTGTGCTTCGATGGCAATTCTCTTTACGCCGCCGCCGACGGCTGGCTGCAACGCTACGACGACGCCAACGGCGACAGCATCGCCGACGGCCCGCCGGAAAAACTCATCCCGCTCGGCTTCGGCGAACACGGCGGTCACGCCATGCGCAAAGGCCCGGACGGCTGGTGGTATCTCATCGGCGGGAACGACACGGGCTTCACCACGGAGAAACATGCGACGCTGCCGAACTCGCCCCTCCGCAAACCCGAGGCGGGCGCGCTGCTGCGGCTCACGCCGGACGGGCGGCAGGTGGAGATCATCGCGCACGGTTTCCGCAATCCCTACGACTTCGACTTCAACGCCGACGGCGACCTCTTCACCTACGACAGCGATGTGGAGCGCGACGCCTTCCTGCCGTGGAATTATCCCACGCGCATCTACCACGTCGGCTACGGGCAGCATCACGGCTGGCGGCTCAACGGCTACAAGCGCAGTTGGCCTCGCCCGGATTATTACGCCGACACGGTGCCGATGCTCTCGCGTGTGGGCCGGGGTTCGCCGACCGGCGTGACGACGTACCGGCACTTTCAATTTCCTCCGCGCTTCCGCGACGGACTGTTCTTCGCCGACTGGACGTTTGGAAAAATCTTTCATCTCCCGCTCGAAATGAACGGCGCGAGCTACACCGTGGATGACGCGGATGTGTTCCTCGAACCCATCGGCACGCAAGGTTTCGCGCCCACCGATCTCGCGGTCGCGGCGGATGGCTCGCTCTACATTTCCATCGGCGGACGCAAGACGCGCGGCGCGGTCTATCGCGTGGAATGGACGGGCGCGCCGACGCCGCCGAATCTCACGCCACTCAACAGCGTGGACCTGAACAACGTGCTGCTCGCCGCGCAACCGCTCGATGCGTGGTCGCGCGCGCTCTGGATGCCGGCGGCGGAACGGCTCGGCGCGCAGGCCTTCGGTCAGTTCGTTTCCGACAATTCGTGGCCGGATGAGTATCGCGTGCGCGCCATCGAGGTGCTCACGGAGCTGTTCGGCGGCGTGCCGCCGTTGCGCGCGCGCGCGGCCGTGCAATCCGGCTCCGAACTCGTGCGCGCCCGGCTGGCGTGGTCCGTGGGGCGCGCGCCGGGCGAGAACGCCGCCGACCTGTTGCTCACACTGGCGAATGATCGCGACGACGCCGTGCGTCGCAACGCGCTCGACGCCATCGCGGATCAAATCACGCTGTTCAACAACGCGGCCCTCGTGCGCGTCGCGCAGGCCAGCCTGGCGCACGCCGATAAATACGTGCGCCTCGCGGCCGTGCGTGTCGCGAGCCGCATGCCCGGCGACGCCTGGCTCCAACTCACCACGGTGCTGCCGAAAAATTCTCCCGCCGTCGCCGGAGCCGCCATCGCGCAAGTCTGGCGCACGCCAGATCGCCTGACGCATCCCGAGATCATTGGCCCGCTCACCAATCTTCTCGCGCAGACGACGGATCTGAACCTGCGCCTCGATGTCGTGCGCCTGCTCATTCTCGCGCTCGGCGACTGGCACTGGAACGATCCTTCCGTGGAAGTCTTCACGGCCTACGAACCGGCGACGGAGTTGAAGGAATTTGATCTGCCCGCGTTGCGCAAACTGGCGCGCGGCATTTTCCCGTCCGGCAATCCTGCGCTCGACACGGAAACCGCGCGCCTGCTCGCGCTGCTGGAGGACGACGAGAAACGCACATCCGGATTGTTCGTGAATCTGATCACCGACCGCAGCGACGCGAGTTCGGATTTCCATTACCTCACCTGCCTGGCGCGCGTGCGGGCGGTGGTGCCGGAGAACAACGCGCGCATTGTCGCCGGCATCCTCGCGCTCAATCGCAAGCTCGGCGGACAGGAGGCGCGCGTGAAACAGAACTGGAGCCTGCGCCTCGCGGAAGTGACGCAACAACTTTTACGGCGCGACCCGGCGCTGGCCGATGCCTTCCTCCGCAACCCGCAACTCATCACGCCGGGTCAGGTGTTTCTCGCGACCGCATTTGAAGGCGACAAACATCTCGCGGTCGCGCGCGCCTTCCTCAATGCCGTGCGCGCCAACACCGCCTTCCCGTGGTCCAGCGAACTCGTCGCGCTGCTCAACGTGCTGCCGACCGAGGACGTCGCGCCGCTCTATCGCCGCCAATGGAACAGCGTCGCCTTGCGCGATGAAATGCTGCCGCGCCTCGCCGAGCAATCGCTCGCGGGCGACCGCGCAAAATTTCTCTCGGGCCTCAGTTCGCTCCAGCCGCCGGTCGTGCGCGCCAGTCTCGGCGCGTTGTTGAAACTGCCGCCCGATCCCACCGGCACGAACCTCGTCGCGCCGCTCAAGCTCTTGCAGAAATCGCTGGGCGAACCCGCCGAGCAGCCGCTGCGCACGCAACTCGTGACGTTGATCGGCACCAGCTTGAAACAGGAATTTCAAATCATCGAGCCGCTCAACGCCGACGCCGTGACACTGCGCAAGACGTATCAGCCCGTGTTCGATTTCGTGGGCGGCAAATATCCCGGACTGCTCCGAGCCATGAGCGCGGACGACAACGATGATCCCGTGAAGTGGGCCGCGACCTTGAAACAAATCGTCTGGTCACGCGGCGACGCCAAACGCGGCGCGGACATTTATGCGGCCCGCGCGTGCGCGTCCTGTCACGGCGTCGCCGGAGCCATCGGCCCCGATCTCGCGGGTGCGGGCCAGCGGATGTCGCCCGAGGATTTGATGAATGCCATCGTGTTCCCGAGCCGCGACATCGCGCCGCCTTATCGCACCACGACCTTCCGCCTGCGCAATGGCGAGACCTACACTGGCATCGTGGCGTTTGAATCGGCGGACGGCTGGATCGTGCAGACCGGCGCGGGCACCACCGCACGCATCGACAGCGCGAACGTCCTCTCGCGCACGCCGAGCAGTGTGTCGGTGATGCCGAGCGGGTTGCTCAGTGGATTGAACGCGCAAGGACTGGCCGACTTGCAGGCGTATCTTCGGACGATGGGGCGGTGATGGAGCGCGGACTTTCCAGTTCGTAGCAAGCCGATGCGGGAGAGCGGTATGAAATTATCGGGCTAGGCACTTGATTCCCTGAACGACTGAAAACGGGAGCCACGACAGGAACATGGGGGACAGGAAAATAGAATCCCCATGTTCCTGTCCCCCATATTCCTGTCGCAAGTTCCCTTGGGCGTGGCGGGGGAATGAAGTGCCTAGCTCTATGAAATTATTCTGACGCGCCCCAGCTTTCCCGGCTGGCTGCGTGCTGGAAAGTCCGCGCTCCGATTCAGTGCGTCATCGCGTACACGATGGCGTTGATGCCCATCGGGAAGGCCTTCGGCTCGGAGAAGATGCGGAAGTAATCAGGATCAGCCTCGCGTTCCCAGCCGTCACCGAGATCGGTGTTGTGGCAGATGAGCATGATCAGGCGGCCCTTGTCATCGGAGATGCCGCGGTAGTGCGGCTCGTGGTCGCCGCCGTTTTTGAATTCCTTCAACTCGTGCGTGGTGCCTCGGCTCTGAAAGTAGCGCATCCACGGCAGACCCGGCACCTGCGGGTGTTCCTTCAAATCAAAGACCGTGTGAAAGATCGGATGGGCCAACGGGAGGTCGGCGACTTTCTGTTTCGGAAATTTGTCGGGCGGAAACAGGCGCTCCAGTTCGTCGGAGAAATTCTTCCACTCCCGGTCACCCCAGAAGTCGTCCACCATCAGGAAGCCGCCGTTGAGCAGATATTTTCGCAGCAGCGGAATTTCCTGATCGGTCAGGAAGCCGCGCCCCGGCTCAATGAGGTAGAGGAACGGGTGGTTGAAAAGATTCGTGTCGGTGAGCTTCACCGTGCGGCTGTCGGAATCCACCTTGATGGCGGTGGTCTGTTGCAGCCGGTAGGAGAGATCGAGATCGCAGGCCGGAAAATCAATCAGCCAGCGCAGGTCGGCATCGGCGCTGCCCCGGCTGTACAAATCATAACGCGCGGTGTATTGGAGGCGGGTGAACTGGAACACGTCGTTGGTGAACTCCGGGTCCACCGGCCAAGTCGGTGTGGCGTTATCATCGAAGGCGCGGCCGGATTTGATTTCCACGCCGCTGAACCGGCGCAAGTCATCTTCATCGGCTGCCCGCAACGACGCGGTTCCAAGAAGGCCGAGGGCGAGGATGATGTAGCGGCTCCAGTTCATTTGCTCGGCGGGACTGTGCGCGCTGGGCGCGGGCGGCGCAACTCCCGGATTGTCAAAACGGCCATGCAGCACAGGATGGTTTCACAAGTGCTGGCGCGGGTCGGGCGTCGTCGCTCCGCGCGCGCCGTGTGAGGCGTCAGCTAGTTCGTGAACGTATCGTC
>JANNGC010000878.1:0-6670 GCA_031380445.1 Pedosphaera sp. | reverse complement strand
GCACGCGTGTGCGACCGCGCGCACCGCGCCAGTCCTTCGTTAAATCCTCCAGCGAGATCATCCCCTCCAGCGCGTGCATGACGATGAAGGATTCGAGGTTGGCCGGAGCGGAGCCGCGCAGGCCGCGTCCCGCGCACGAGGGCGTCGCCACGCCCGCCGCGTTCAGCGCCGCAATCGCGCGCCACTCCGGTTCCGCGCTCACGATGGGCGCGCGGCCGTAAAGCCAGTTCTTGAAAACCTCGCGCCAGCCCACGCCACGGTGGGCTTTGATGAAGTAGTGCCGCCCGCCCAGATGAAACTCCACGGTGCGCCGGTTCTTCACCGCGCGATGCACCTGGCCCTCGACGCGCATGAGCCAGTCGAAGGCGTTTTCCTTCGGCACATGCGCGCGCAGATGTTCGTCCAGTTCCAGCACGCGCGCATTAGGCCACAAGTGGTGCGAGAAGGGAAATCACGGAAAGCGGCGGAGAGCAAAGGCGGCATGATTGGACAAAGTCGCTGTCCAAGGCCGGGCGCGTTTTGGACTGCGCCGGCGAGCGGAGCGCGACGGCGCTTTCGACAGGTCTGGCGCGTACGAAAGCGGTGTCGCCGCTCCGCTCTGCCACCGCAGTCCTTATGGCGTCGCGCAGTTTTAGCCAGGCCGGTGTTCAGATGCGTTCACTTGGATGTCCAACTTTCCGCAAATTCCGTGCGGCCCTTGCAGCACCCGGCCCTACATTTTATCCGGTAACAACTTATGCAACTCGATCGATTCACGACCAAGGCCCAGGGAGCGTTGCAAGACGCGCAACGACTCGCGCAGGAAAACGGACATCAGGCTTTCGACGGTGAGCATCTGCTGCTCGCGCTGCTCCGGCAGAGTGAGGGTCTGATCCAGCCGCTGCTGCAAAAGCTCGGCGTCCCGCCCGCGCGCGTGGAGCAGGATTTGCAAACCGAACTGGCCCGCCGCGCCAAGGTGCAAGGCGGCGGCGAGGCCTATCCCACTCCCGAATTCCGCAAGACGCTCGAAGCCGCCGAGAAAGAGGCGCACAAGCTCAAGGATGATTTCGTCAGCACCGAGCATCTGCTCCTCGGCTTGCTGGACGAGGGCGGCGCGTCGCTGAAAAAGATTTTTTCCACGCACAAAGTTTCACGAGCCGAAGTGCTCAAGGCGCTCGCCGACTTGCGCGGCAACCAGCGCGTGACCGATCAGAATCCCGAGGACAAATTTCAGGCGCTGGAAAAGTACGGGCGCGATCTCACCGCCGCCGCACGTCAGGGCAAGATCGATCCCGTCATCGGGCGCGACGAGGAAATCCGCCGCGTCATGCAGGTGCTCATGCGGCGCACGAAGAACAATCCCGTGCTCATCGGCGAGGCGGGCGTGGGTAAGACCGCGATCGTCGAGGGCCTCGCGCGGCGCATTGTGAGCGGCGACGTGCCGGAAGGCTTGAAGAACAAGAAGCTCGTGGCCATGGACCTCGCCGCGATGATCGCGGGCGCAAAGTTTCGCGGGGAATTCGAGGAGCGGCTCAAGGCATTTCTCAAGGAAGTTACTTCCAGCGAAGGGCGCGTCATTCTCTTCATTGATGAATTGCACACCATCGTCGGCGCGGGCGCGGCGGAAGGCGCGAGCGACGCGGCGAACATGCTCAAGCCCCAGCTCGCGCGCGGCGAACTGCGCTGCATCGGCGCGACGACGCTCGACGAGTATCGCAAGCACATCGAGAAAGACCCCGCGCTGGAGCGGCGCTTCCAGCCCGTGCAGGTCGCCGAGCCGAGCGTCGAGGCGACCATCGCGATTCTGCGCGGCCTCAAGGAACGCTACGAAGTGCATCACGGCGTGCGCATTCAGGATTCCGCGCTCGTCGCCGCCGCCACGCTCTCGCACCGCTACATCACGGATCGTTTTCTGCCGGACAAGGCGGTGGACTTGATCGATGAATCGGCCTCGCGCCTGCGCATGGAACTCGATTCCATGCCTACGGAGGTTGACCAGTTGGAGCGGCAAATCATGCAGTTCGAGATCGAGCAGAACGCGCTCAAGAAGGAGAAAGACCCGGCGGCGAAAGAGCGGTTGAAGAAAATCGAGAAACAACTCGCCGAGTTGAAAGAGAAGTCTTCTCAGCTCAAGGCGCAGTGGCAGAACGAGAAAGCCGCCATCAACGCCGTGGGCATCGTCAACGGCCAGTTGGAACAGGCGAAGCTGGAACTCGAGAAAGCCCAACGCAGCGGTGACCTGAACAAGGCCGCGCAGATTCAATACGGCACCATCCCCGACTTGCAGCAGAAACTCGCGGGCGCGGAAAAAGCCTCCAACGAAAGCACGGGCGGCCACCGCCTGCTCAGTCAGGAAGTCACCGACGAAGACATCGCGAAAGTCGTGGCCGCGTGGACTGGCATTCCCGTGACCAAGATGCTCGAGGGCGAGCGCCAGAAGCTCGTGAAGATGGAGGAGCGTTTGCAACAGCGCGTCATCGGACAGCAGGAAGCCGTGCATGCCGTGTCGAACGCCGTGCGCCGCGCGCGCAGCGGATTGCAGGATCCGAACCGTCCCATCGGGTCGTTCATTTTCCTCGGCCCCACCGGCGTCGGAAAAACCGAGCTGGCCCGCGCGCTCGCCGAATTTCTCTTCGACGACGAGGGCGCGATGATTCGCATCGACATGAGCGAATACATGGAGAAGCACACCGTCGCGCGGCTCATTGGCGCGCCGCCCGGCTACGTCGGGTACGAGGAAGGCGGCCAGCTCAGCGAAGCCGTGCGCCGCCGCCCTTACGCCGTGATTCTGTTCGACGAGATCGAGAAAGCGCACCACGACGTCTTCAACGTCCTGCTGCAAGTCCTCGACGACGGACGCCTCACCGACGGCCAGGGCCGCACCGTGGATTTCAAGAACGCCGTCATCATCATGACCAGCAACATCGGGTCGCCAATCATCCAGGAATTTTTTGAAAAAGCAGAAAGTGGAAAGCAGAAAACAGAAACGGCGGAGATGGAAAAACGGGTGAAAGCGGAGTTGAAGCAGCACTTCCGTCCCGAGTTTCTAAACCGCATCGACGACACCATCATCTTCCACAGCCTCGTGCGCGAGCAGTTGGTGAAGATTGTGGACATCCAGCTTCAGGGTGTGGAACGCCGCCTCCAGCAGCAGAACCTCCAGCTCACGCTCGACGCCGCGGCCAAGGCGCTCATCGCGCAGGAAGGCTACGACCCGCAGTTCGGCGCGCGCCCGCTCAAGCGTTCCATCCAAGAACACCTGCTCGACCCGCTCGCGACGCGATTGCTGGAGGGCGACTTCAAGCCCGGCGACCGCATCAAAGTCTCGGCGAAAGATGGTGCGCTGACGTTTGAGAAAAACTGAGGCGAGTCGTATTGGAATTTTTCGATTCAGGAACAGGCCTTCTTCCCGCATCTTGCGCCCATGCAAACGGAGTTTTCAGTGGAACACATCGGCCTCGCCGCGCAGGACACCACGGCGCTCAAGGACTGGTACGTGCGCGTGCTCGGGGCGCGTGTCGTCTTCACGAATGGCGAGACGCCGCCCGCCTGGTTCATCGAACTGCCCGGCGGCGTGTGGATTGAAATTTATCAGGGCACCTACGGCGTGAAGGAAATCAGCGACAACAAGCTGCAAGGCTAGCGGCATCTCGCGCTCACCGTGGAGTCCATCGAGAACGCGCGGCATGAATTACAGAGCCGGGGCGCGAGCATCACCGAGCAGATCAAACCGGCGGGCGGCGGCGGGCGCGTGCTGTTCTTTCAAGACCCCGAGGGGAACTTGCTGCATCTCGTCGAACGCGCAGCGGACTCGAAGCTGCGGCGCGGTTAGTTCAACCCACCGTCAGTGATCCTCCATCGTGAACTCCGCCACGATGGGCCGATGGTCGGAGCCGATGCCCCAGTTCGGAATCTTGATGATGTAAGTCCCGCCGCTCACCCAGTCGCGCGTCATGCCTTTGCTCAACAGGATGTAATCAATGCGGCGATACGTGTCCTCCTTGCCGTAAAAATGTGTCCAAGTGATTTGCGGCGCGGGGTAGCGCGGGTTGTTGTTCGGCTGGTCGTCGCCGTTCTGTTCGGCGGGGCGCGTGTCGAAGAGCGCGTGCTTGCGGCCGGCGGCGATGAGCGTGCGGATGGGCTTGGCATCGCGCACATCGTTCATGTCGCCGGCCACGATCAGGTTGGCCTCGGGACGTGCGGTGAGGATGGCTTCGATCTTCTGCCGGAGAATGGCTGCCTCCTCATCGCGCAACTCCTGTTCGTCCGCCTCGAAGGCGGCGAGCTTCGACTTCAAGTGCGCGGTGAGCAGCGTGAACTGGTAACGGTCGTTCACACGCACCTCCACCTCCGCGAAGCCGCGCTTCACAAAATGCCGCCGGTTTAAGAGCACGAAGGAATCATTCGTGTGCGGCCGGCGCGCGGTGATGGGAAACTTGCTCAAGACCGCGACGTGGATGTTCGTGTCCGCCGCGCTCACATGCTCCCAGAACGAGTAGTTGGCCCCTTCGCGCTTCAGGCTGTCGCGCAGTTCGAGCAAGGCGTTCGTGCCGCCCATTTCCTGCAAGACAATCACGTCGGCTTTGGTGGCGATGATGCTCTCGCGGACTTTCGCCTTCGCCGCGTCGGTCTTCGCCGGGCGTGTGCCGATGGGGGCGTCGAGGTAGTTCTGCACGTTGTAAGTGGCGACACGGAACGTCTCGGCGGAAGGCGCGGACAGAGCCGCGCAGCAAAGCAGCAGAACCAGAATGCCCCCGGGGTTTGGCATGGCCGGGTGATAGCAGGCTGAGAGGAAAACGGAAGCGCGGATTTTAGCGTGCCGCCAGCGGGACGCTGGCGGCACGTTGCGCTAACCAATCAACTCCGCCGCCTTCTTCGCAATGTCCCCGCGCATCAAGGACTCGCCCACGAGGATGGCACCGGCTCCGGCACGCGCCAGACGATCCACATCCGCGCGCGTGTGGATGCCGCTCTCGGCGACCAGCACCACATCGTCGGCGCCGCGTGCGGCGAAGGTTTTCGCGGCCAGCGTCTCGGTCGTGGCGAGGTCCACTTTGAAATTCTTCAGGTTGCGGTTGTTCACGCCCAGCAGGCGCACGTCCAGCTTCAGCGCGCGCTCCAGTTCCTCCTCGTCATGCACTTCCACGAGCGCGGCGAGGCCGGACTCGGTGGCGAGCTCGTGGAAACGCTTCAACTGCGCGTCCGACAAAATCGCCACGATGAGCAGGATGGCATCCGCGCCCCACTCCACCGCCTCCATGATTTGCCGCGCATCAATGATGAAGTCCTTGCGCAGGAGCGGCAGCTTTACCGCCGCGCGAATCTGCTTCAGGTAGTCCAGCTTGCCTTGGAAGAACTGCTCGTCCGTCAGCACCGAAAGGCAGCTCGCGCCCGCCGCCTCGTATTGCTTCGCGATGGCCACGGGATCGAAGTCCGGGCGAATAACTCCGGCGGAAGGCGACGCCTTCTTCACCTCGGCAATCAACGCCACCGGCCCGCGCTTCGGGTGCCGCAGCGCGCAATTGAACCCGCGATGATCCCCTCGCTTGGTCAGCGCCTTCTTCAGCGACGCGACCGTCACGTCACGACGCGGCAGCAACGCCACTTCGCGCTGCTTCTGTTCAACGATGGTGTCGAGGATGTTCACAAGGTGGAAACATTGGGCATCAACAAATCTAAATTCAAACCTCTCCGTCGCCCTTGCCGCGTCAGGCGAAACTGGCCTACAGTCGGGTCAGATTTATGACACGAGATCAAATGCAGACCGCGATTCGGGAAGGCATTCCGTTCATCATCAGAATGGCCGACGGCGAGAAGTACGAAGTCTTGGATCAGTCCATGGTGGCCTTGGGCCGAACCCAGGTCGTGGTCATTGGCAAGGACGACGTCGCGCATATCCTGCCGCTGCTCACCATGACCGGCATCAGCTACTCCAGAACGAAGAAGTAAGCGGGAACAGCGCGGTCTATTCATCCTCATCCTTCACGCCCTGCACGCGCTTGAGCGGACAACCCGCGCGCAGCCACGCATTCACATACGCATCCAAGTCCCCGTCCATCACCGCCTGCACGTTGCTCGTCTGCACGCCGGTGCGGAGGTCCTTCACCATGCGGTAAGGCTGGAAGACGTAGCTGCGAATCTGGTTGCCCCAGCTCACGCTGCCTTTGTCGCCGTAGAATCGTTCCATGTCGCCCTTCGCCTCGTCCAGCTTCAGGGCGTAGAGCTTCGAGATGAGCATGGCCATCGCCGTGGCCTCGTTCTGCACCTGGCTGCGCTGGGCTTGCGACGCGGCCACGAGTCCGGTCGGGATGTGCGTCAAGCGCACCGCCGTCTCCACCTTGTTCACGTTCTGGCCGCCCTTGCCGCCGGAGCGATAGGTGTCGCGCCGGATCTCGGTCTTGGGGATCACGATGTCCGTCTCCATGATGTCGCTCAACTCCGCGATCACGTCCACGCTGGCGAAGCTCGTGTGCCGCCGGTCATTGGAATCGAACGGTGAGATGCGGACGAGCCGATGCACCCCGCGCTCCGCCTTCGCGAACCCATACGCGTTCTCCCCCTCCACACGAAACGTCACGCTCTTCAGCCCCGCCGAATCCCCCTGCAACGCGTCCGTCACCTCCCACTTCCAGCCGCGCGAATCAAACCACCGCCCGTACATCCGCGACAACATCTCCGCCCAGTCCTGCGC